>JBCBME010000625.1:0-501 GCA_039822945.1 Pseudomonadota bacterium | reverse complement strand
GCATGTTCGGGGAACTCGGCGCGCAGTTCATGGGGTGTATGGGACATCTGGGTCTCCTATGACATCACGCCCTGACCCTAGGGTAACCACGCTGCCACGACGTTGACCCAGATCAAGCTCACGCCTCCTTTTCCGTCGTGAAGGTGAGGGGAAAGCCCTCGTTGGCGCCCATTTCGGTTGCCTGCTCTGCCTTGGTTTCGGCGATCTCCTTGGTGAACACCGCGACCACGCAGGCGCCCTGCTGATGCGCGGCGAGCATCACCACCATCGCCTCATCCTCGGTCATCCGGAACACGGCTTTCAGGACCTTCACCACGAACTCCCGCGGTGTGAAATCGTCGTTCAGCAGGATCACCTTGTAGAGCGGCGGCTTCTTCACCCGTGTTTTCGGCTTTACCTTTGGTATCGTGACCAGATCCGACATCCCCCAAGGATGGCACCCGATTTGGAAGAGTCGAGGGGCGACTAACCCTCAAAGCAGGCTGCGCGTCCATCCGCCCG
>JBCBME010000624.1:0-503 GCA_039822945.1 Pseudomonadota bacterium | reverse complement strand
GTTTCGTGCCGCCGCATCAGGCGGTGGATCACGGCGGTGCGTTCCTCGGCGCTCGCATTCGCGCCGAAGTGGTGGGAATAGAGCGCGTCAAAGTAATCGGCCATCCCGGCACAAGCCGCGACCTGCGCGTGATCCGGGCCAGCGGGCGTGAACTTCTTGGTCAGCACGCCCGCGTTGAAATAGTGCCCTTCGGCCGGCAACGCTTCGGCGAGGTCACGGCGGATCACCATGAGGCCCTGATGTGGGCCATAGGTTTTATAGGCCGAAAACAGATAGATATCTGTCCCCAACGCCGCGACATCCGGCAGGCCGTGGGGCGCATAGCTGACCCCGTCAACACAGGTGACAGCGCCTGCATCATGCACCAGGCCCACGATCCGGCGGACATCGTTAATCTCTCCGATCACGTTGGAGCAATGAGGAAAGCAGACCAGCCGCACCTTCCCGTCCAGCAGCCGGGCGAGCATCGTCACATCCAGGTGCCCGGTCTCGGGATGCAAGCG
>JBCBME010000623.1:0-504 GCA_039822945.1 Pseudomonadota bacterium | reverse complement strand
GCCAGTGCGATGGTGGAACTGGACGATTTCCTGCACCGCAAACCTGCCGAACTGTCAGGCGGTCAGCGCCAGCGCGTGGCCCTGGCCCGGGCCATCGTGCGCGAACCCAATGTCTTCCTGATGGATGAACCGCTGTCGAACCTTGATGCGAAACTGCGCGTCTCGACCCGTGCCCAGATCAAAAACCTGAGCCACGAACTGGCCGTGACCACCGTGTACGTGACCCACGACCAGATCGAGGCGATGACGCTGGCTGACCGGGTTGTCGTAATGGAAAAGGGCATCGTCCAGCAGGTGGGCAGCCCGACTGATATCTATGATAGCCCCGCCAACACCTTTGTTGCCAGCTTCATTGGCAGCCCGGCGATGAACCTGATCGAGGGTGAGATGAAGGGCGGCACATTCACCGCACCGCACACCACGGTCTCGGGACTGACCGCGCCCGATGGACCCATCACGCTGGGCTACCGCGCTGAAGATGCAAGCGTGGCGGCACCTGGCGAG
>JBCBME010000622.1:0-510 GCA_039822945.1 Pseudomonadota bacterium | reverse complement strand
GGGCCGACCCAGTCTTCGGGGGCGCCGCCGAGGATGGCGTGGGCGAGGGCGGCGGAGATCGTGGAATTGCCGATGCCCATTTCGCCTAGGATGACAACGTTGGCCGATGGGTTGACGGCGGCGGCGCCGGTGTTGAGCGCGTCGAGGCATTCTTCCCCTGTCATTGCGGGGCCTTGGGTGAAGTCTGCGGTCGGGGTGTCGAGGGCTAGGGGGATGACGCTTAGGTCGGCCCCGGCGACGGTGCAAAGCTGGTTGATTGCGGCGCCGCCTGCGTTGAAGTTGGCGACCATGAGGGCGGTGACCTCTTGCGGGAAGGGGTTGACGCCCTGGGCGCAGATGCCGTGATTGCCCGCGAAAACAAGCGCTTGGGCGGTGTCGATCGCGGGGCGGTCGGTGCCCTGCCAGCCTGCCATGAAGGCTGCCAGGCTTTCGAGCCGGCCCAGGGAGCCGGGGGGCTTGGTCAGCTGGGCTTGGCGGGCCTTGGCGGCTTCGACCGCGCTTTGATCCGGT
>JBCBME010000621.1:0-516 GCA_039822945.1 Pseudomonadota bacterium | reverse complement strand
CCGACGATCTGGGTGGTTTCGCAGATGATCTGCGTACCCGGCTCAAGGCGCTCGACGCCGGCGCCGCCGATCTCGACAGCCTGCAAGCGGCGGTGCGCGCAGCGGAAGAGGCCTATGCCAGCGCTGCCGCCAAGCTGCGCAGCACGCGCGCAAAAGCCGCCAAGACGCTCGACAAAGCCATGGCCGCCGAGCTTGCGCCGCTGAAAATGGAACGCGCCGTTTTCGCAACCGAGATGACAGGGTCCGACCCAGGCCCTGACGGCACAGATGCGGTGGCCTTCACCGTCGCCACCAACCCCGGCGCGCCGTCCGGTCCGCTGAACAAGATCGCTTCAGGGGGCGAGCTGTCGCGCTTTCTGCTGGCACTCAAGGTCTGCCTCACCGCCGGGGCAGGGGGCCTGACCCTGATCTTTGATGAGATCGACCGCGGTGTGGGCGGGGCCACCGCCGATGCCGTGGGCCGCCGCCTTGCCGCATTATCCTCAGAGGCGCAGGTTCTCGTCGTCACCCACTCCC
>JBCBME010000620.1:0-517 GCA_039822945.1 Pseudomonadota bacterium | reverse complement strand
ATGCTCGCCCAAAAGGCGGGTCAACAGACCTGTTTTGGCAGGCTGGCCGACAAAGTGCACCGATTGGGTGATCTTGTCAGCCGCCACACCAGGGCGCGCCACTTCGACCCGGGTGGGATCGGTCAAAAACTGCTTTGACAGGTCTGCCATCAGCTTTGGCATGGTGGCCGAGAACATCATCGTCTGACGCTCACGCGGCAACAATGGCGCGATCTTCCTCAGGGCGTGGATAAAGCCCATATCGAGCATCTGGTCGGCCTCATCGAGGACCAAAAAACGGGTTTGGTCCAAGCGGATGGTCTTTTGTTCAACATGGTCCATCAGGCGCCCGGGCGTTGCGATGAGAAGATCGGCCCCTTTGCGCATCGCGTTGATCTGGCGGTTCATCGAGACCCCGCCCACGACGACCACGACTTTCAGGTGGCCGCCCCGAGTGAACCCGGCCAGCGCTTCAGAGATTTGCTTTGCAAGCTCGCGCGTGGGCGCCAGCACAAGCCCGGTCGCGGATTTCGCCATG
>JBCBME010000619.1:0-517 GCA_039822945.1 Pseudomonadota bacterium | reverse complement strand
GTAAACGTCAACTTCACTTGCAAACGCCCCCACGCCTTTGCCATTTCAGCACGGACCGAAGACGACCGAGATGAAACGATGTCCGATGCCATGATGACCATCCGCGAGATGTGCGAAGCGTTCGATGTGACGCCCCGCACCCTGCGCTTTTACGAATCCAAAGAGCTTTTGTTCCCCGTCCGCGAGGGCCAGAAGCGCCTGTTCACACGCCGCGACCGCGCGCGTCTGAAGCTGATCCTGCGCGGCAAGCGCTTTGGCTTCAGCCTCGAAGATATCCGCCAGCTTCTGGATCTCTACGATGCTGGCGACCAACAACTGACACAGTTCACGCGTACCTACGAGTTGGCCAAAGACCGCCTGACCGACATGGAAAAACAGCGCGAAGAACTGACCGAAGCCATCGAAGACCTCAAGGATCAACTGCGCTGGGGCGCAGAGATGATTGCCTCGCTGAAGGCACCGAAAAAGGCCGCCGAATAACGCAACGCGACAGGGAAACCAGACCATGCCGAGTTAC
>JBCBME010000618.1:0-519 GCA_039822945.1 Pseudomonadota bacterium | reverse complement strand
CAGGATCGCCTTGACATGGGCTGCACCGCAGGCGGCGCGGAAGGTGGCCATCTCGTCGTAGAGCGCCTGCCAATTGCCCTCCAGCACGTGGCGGCGTGAGATCACGATGTCGATCTCATCAGCACCGGCAGCAACGCTTTGCCCTATCTCGGCCACGCGCAGTTCGAACGGGGAAAGACCTGCGGGAAACCCGGTGGATACGGCGGCGACCGGGATGCCGGTGCCCGCAAGCGCATCGACCGCCGTCTCTACCATGTCGTGATAAACGCAGACCGCGCCAGTGGTTAGCCCCTCCATCCCAAGGGCACTCAGAATATCGGCGCGCACGGGGTTGGCAGCCTTCGCGCACAGCCGTCGCACCCGGCCTTCGGTGTCGTCACCGGCCAGCGTGGTCAGGTCGATCATCGTGATCGCGCGGCAGAGCCAGGCGGCCTGATAGCCTTTCTTGACCGAGCGGCGACCGGGAAGCGTTTTGGCACGACGTTCAACCGCGCTGGTATTGGCTTGCAGGCCCCGGAT
>JBCBME010000617.1:0-522 GCA_039822945.1 Pseudomonadota bacterium | reverse complement strand
TGCCCATCGCGCTTGCTGACATCATCGGGGCGCTGACGGCCAACATCCGGATGATCCGCCGTGTGGCCGAGATCTACGGCGGCCGCTCCGGCGCGCTGGGCGCATGGCGGCTGACGCGGGCGGTCTTTGGCCATCTCGTGGCCACGGGGGCGCTCGCTGTGGGGGACGATCTTTTTGGATCTGTCGCCGGGGGCTCTATCCTCTCAAAGGTCTCGCGCCGCTTTGGCGAGGGGCTTGTGAATGCCGCGCTGACCGCGCGGGTGGGCGTTGCTGCCATGGAAGTCTGCCGCCCGCTCGCCTTTCGCGCGGCCCCCCGTCCGGGTGTGACGGCAGTCGTCCGGCGCGCGGTCACCGGGCTGTTTGATTTCAAGGAGTGAGCCATGGAAACGCTGGCCATCGATCTTGCCACTTATCAGCGGCGCCCGCTCGACCCCGCCCATGTGGCGCGCATGGAGGAGATCGGAGAGATCCGCGACTACGCCGCCGGTGAGATGGTGGTGGACCTCGGCACGCCCATCGAAA
>JBCBME010000616.1:0-525 GCA_039822945.1 Pseudomonadota bacterium | reverse complement strand
AAGAGCTCGGGATCAAGAAGTGGGACAAGGCCGCCGGCATCGTATCGGGGTCGTCCATTATTGAGGGTCAGGCAGTGATTTCACGTCTCCCAGGCGCATTTTTGCGCGCGTTACTCGTGATCTGGATGATCGCGACGCCATCGCTCCTTCTGCCCGAAACCGGGCCGGATGCGACGCAGGTGGTGGCGTTGATCGCACTCTTTGGTGCGCTCATCACGTTCATCGAATACTCGTCAAACTACCCCTCGTTGATCGAGTTTCGCCACGCGCCGCCGTTCAATCGGGTGCGGTTCGTGTCGCTCTTTATCACCGTGTTCTTGCTGACGATCATCGCGCGCGGACGGCTGGAGCCCACGGCGATGACGGAGATCATCACGAGCATCGGCACCATCGTGGGCTATGCGATCGACTTCCCCTATTCGCCGGTGCGCAACATGATCCTGTCGCTGCCCACGGGCTCTGACCCGGCGCTGATGGCGGCGGTGCGAACGGCTGCCGGGCTCAGCTATCTGAGCTCGATCGTGT
>JBCBME010000615.1:0-529 GCA_039822945.1 Pseudomonadota bacterium | reverse complement strand
CCTTGATCTGTCGCCAGCTTTCCCCAACGGGAAGAGAAACCGTTTTGCCGCGACACAGCCCTTTGAGCTCACCCGGAACGGCGACGCGCAGGTAATAGGTGTTCCCGATCTTTGTTGGACTTGGCATGAAAATACCCATGATGCACCACCTCTATGTACCAGCTTAGGCGGATTATACATCTGAAAAACATATACTTATGGCAAATCAAAGGGGTAGAATGGTGGGTGATAAGAGATTTGAACTCCTGACATCTTCGATGTGAACGAAGCGCTCTACCACTGAGCTAATCACCCTAAAGTCCGCGCGTCTTACAAAAGCGCAGCGCGGCTTGCAAGACCTCGCGGGCCAAAAACCGGTGCCTATTCGGCGGCAGTCTTGCTGTCGGCGGCGGGCGCAGGGGCCGCGGCATCGTCCTGGGGCAGATCGCGCGCCTGACGGATGCGTGTCACCACGACCTTGCCATCCGGCAGCTTGCGTTCGCGGTTGATCTTGACCGTGCCGAAAGGTTGCAGGTTGAGGTCGCGGCTG
>JBCBME010000614.1:0-533 GCA_039822945.1 Pseudomonadota bacterium | reverse complement strand
CAAGCAGGGAGGAGAGATCCACGGCCTCCCCCGCCGCGATCCGCCGCACCGTCGAGAACGACAGGGCCACCGTCGTGGGCACCGGCATGCCCAGGCGAATAAGGCGCTGGAGGCACTTCGCCCGCCCGCCGTGAAACCGCGACTTCATGTAGGCGGTCGGCGTGATCGGTGCGATATCTGTGACGGCTCGTTCTTGCTGCACTGCGGCATCCTTTCGCCGGCAGATTACGCTTTAGGCGATTCGGCGCAAGGGCCGCCGCAGGTTTGACAGTTTTACGAACGCTCAGCCTTCAATTTTCGATAAATCGGCCACTTGGCCCACGGTGGTGCGGATCTGGCTCAGGAGATTGAGGCGATTGCGGCGCACCGTTTGGGCATCTGCGTTGATTTTGACCGCCTCGAAGAACGCATCGATTGGCGCGCGGAGCCCGGCCATGGCGGCCATGGCAGCGACGAAATCTTCCGCGGCCATCGCAGGCTTGATCTCAGCCTCTGCCGCCTCGAGCGCGGCAAAGAGCGCGCGCTCCTCCTGG
>JBCBME010000613.1:0-539 GCA_039822945.1 Pseudomonadota bacterium | reverse complement strand
GGCCGTGGTGATCTGGTCCGCGTGGTAGGCGGCGCGCGTCATCTCGATGAGCGCGATGTCACGATCAAGCGCCATGCGGTCGGCCATCGCACTGACGGCCGGCAGCCCCATCTCCGAGGCACGCGCGCCCGATGTTGCCGCGGCTCCGCGGCTCAGGATCGGCTCCTGCACATGGGCAAGGGTCAGCGCGCCCAGAGACCGCGCATAGGTGAGCGCGCGCTGAAAGACCTTGGTGTTTTCCACGACGCGGTCGCAATCGGTGAAGGCTACGGCGCCCGCATCCTGGAGAAAGCCGATCTCCGTCATCTCACGCCCTTCACGCCCCTTCGTGAGGGCGGCCATTGGGGCCATGCGCACGGGGGCGGCCTCCGCTGCGCGGCGGATCTGGAATTCGAGCGCCTCGGGCGTGTCGATGGCGGGCAGTGTGTCCGGGCGTGTCACGATCGTGGTGACACCCCCGCGTGCTGCCGCGAGCCCTGCCGACCGGAAGCTCTCCTTGTGACGTTCGCCCGGCTCACAGATCTTCACCCCGATATCGA
>JBCBME010000612.1:0-561 GCA_039822945.1 Pseudomonadota bacterium | reverse complement strand
TTGTGCTGTGGGAAGTTGTGTTAACCAATGTTCACACACGCACGGCATACACAAGACTGTGCGGTACGAAGCCAACGAGGGACTAAATATGCTGAATGAGTTCAAGGATTTCATCGCCAAGGGCAATGTCATGGACATGGCCGTGGGCATCATCATCGGGGCGGCCTTTACCGCGATCGTCACATCGCTGGTGGGCGATCTGATCAACCCGATCATCGCGCTGTTCACGGGGGGTATTGATTTCTCGGGATGGTTCTATGCGCTCGATGGGGAAACCTACGCGTCGCTGGCCGCCGCGCAAGAGGCGGGCGCGCCTGTGTTTGCCATCGGGAATTTCATCATGGCGATCATCAACTTTCTGATCATCGCGTTTGTGGTGTTCATGCTGGTCAAGATGGTGAACCGGATTAAGGACGCCGCCGAAAAGCAGGAAGAAGAGGCGGCAGAAGAGCCCGCAGGCCCGACCGAGCTGGAGGTGCTGCAGGAAATTCGTGATCAACTGGCCAAGCAGGGCGCGTGACAGGTTGAGGCCCGCCGATACCGGCGGGCCGCTTGCCTTGG
>JBCBME010000611.1:0-572 GCA_039822945.1 Pseudomonadota bacterium | reverse complement strand
AGAAGAAACGGCGCCATCGTCTTGATCCCCGCGCGGATCCCGGGCCCGTGCGCTGGCGCATAAGTGTGCCCCCACGGCGTGCCTTCCCCCCAACCGATCAAGCCGTCATCGGTCTCAAGCTTTACGAACGTCGCATCCAGCGCCTCAAACTTCAGCCGACCGCCTGACAACCAGTAGGGATGCTCCAGCGGTAGATCGACCTGGTAAACCGAGATGCGGGTGATCTTCACAACCGATACTCCGCAACCGCCGCGCCGAGACTTTCGAAATCGGGTGTTACGCCAAGTCCGGGCGTGTCCGTTGCGTAAAGCCGTCCGTCTTTCGAAACGGGTCCACCGATACCGGTTGAGCGGGTGTTGTAGTTCATCAGGTCAGTGGTGTTCTGGAGGTATTCCTCGGGCGTTGATGCTGCGAAATGGGCAACAGCCGACGTTGTGATTTCCCCGCCCCAGGTGTCTTCGCAGATCACGGGTATGCGGTTGTCGATCAGGTAGTCACGGACGCGCCGGGCCTTGCTAAGCCCGCCAAGGTTGGAGATCTTCAGACAGCACAGGTCTGCGCCACGGTCCGTT
>JBCBME010000610.1:0-582 GCA_039822945.1 Pseudomonadota bacterium | reverse complement strand
TTTGGATCATGTGCGATCATTGAGGGGGAAGGCCGTGTTTCACAGGCGGTAGGTATGCAACGCGCGCCGATTTGGCAATCTCACGCCGGAAACGAAGATAATTTGTAGAAAAAGTGGGAAACTATTTCTGGATTTGGGCGTTTTTAACGCAAGTTTAACGTGTCGCCCGCACCCTTGTGCTATGGTTAGGGTGGTCGCCATTCCAGCTGCTGCAGACCCACCGCGCGACTGTGGTGTATGGTATAAGACTGCTAGGGCGCGAATGCGCCGTCGGAAGAGCGAGGAAATCCATGCCCGTTGAGAACCGTCTCACACCGCTTGTTGGCTCGCGCATCTGTCATGACCTGATCAATCCGTTGGGGGCAATCTCCAATGGTGTTGAGCTTTTGTCGATGACGCCGGGCGCTGGCGGGCCGGAAATTGCCCTGATTTCGGAAAGCGTCGAGGCCGCGAATGCTCGGATCGGCTTTTTCCGCGTGGCCTACGGGGCCACATCGCCCACGCAGGTGCTGGAGGATGCCGAGATCAGCCAGATCCTTAACGCGATGAGCGTGGGCGGGCGCCAGCGGCTGAAATGGTCAG
>JBCBME010000609.1:0-584 GCA_039822945.1 Pseudomonadota bacterium | reverse complement strand
AGCGATGATGTCGTTGACCTGATCGAAGACCTCGAAGCGCCGCAGCAAGAAGCGCTTCTGGATGCGCTGGACGACGCAGATCGCGTCGCGGTTGAACAGGCGCTGCGGTATCCCGAGTATTCCGCCGGTCGTCTGATGCAGCGCGAGGTCGTGACCGCGCCCGAACACTGGAATGTCGGCAACACGATCGACTTCCTGCGCGCCAACGATGATCTGCCAGAGCAATTCTATCACGTGATCCTCGTCGATCCGCGGCACAAGCCGACCGGCTATGTGACGCTGGGCAAGCTGATGGGATCGCGGCGCGAGGTGGCGCTGGCGGATATTCTGGAGCCTTCGTTCCGCACGGTGCCCATCAGCCAGGATGAGGGCGAGGTGGCCTATGCGTTCAACCAATACCATTTGATCTCGGCCCCCGTGGTGGACGAGGCAGGGCGCCTGGCCGGTGTCATCACCATTGATGACGCGATGGCGGTTCTGGATGAAGAGCATGAAGAAGACATCTTGCGCCTCGCCGGGGTGGGCGAGGGGCGGTTGTCGGACAGTTGGGTCGACACGACGAAGCAACGTCGCTTCGTCGTGTC
>JBCBME010000608.1:0-590 GCA_039822945.1 Pseudomonadota bacterium | reverse complement strand
TGGTGTTTGCCGCGATCAACGGTGGCGACGCAATGCAGGCGGAGCGGACGCAATCCGGCACGGGCGAAGAGAAGCTGCGCGGCCCGGAATTTGCCGATCCGCTGGCCATGGCGATGCAGGCCACGCAAAGCTCGGTCGCTGCGCGCTCTGTCGATGGCGGGGATGACACGGCAGGTTACACCACGTGGCAGGGCGTCGAATGGCAGGGTGCGCCGGGCCCGTTCCAGGGTTGGATGCTGACAAACAACAGCCACCACCTGTGGCGGCTCGACCTGCCAACAGACCTGCCGGTGGGCACCCATACGGTGGAGATCACGGTGACGGATCGACATGATCGCGTGTTCCGGGACACGATCGCCTTCGAAGTGGTCGAAGAGTTGCCGAACCTCGAATGGCAGGCGGAGTTTTGGGAGTAAATCCTGCCGCGAGGGATGTGACAGTTTTCTGACAGCAATCGCGGGGGACGGCCTTGCAGTCCCCCGCGACTCGGCGTACATCACCCGAACCAAATGGCGCGGGATGGAGCAGCCCGGTAGCTCGTCAGGCTCATAACCTGAAGGTCGTAGGTTCAAATCCTACTCCCGCAACCA
>JBCBME010000607.1:0-593 GCA_039822945.1 Pseudomonadota bacterium | reverse complement strand
TCGGTGGCGGCGACGCTGTCCTTGATCCATTCCGACAGGCCTGGATTGTCAGCGGCAGAGATGGTTTCCACCGGGGCTGATCCCCCATCGCCGGCGCCATCGAACGTCGACGTGCGGATAGAGACGACCTTCTTGGCGTCTGTCGATTGCACCGTCTGGATCGCGTTGCCCGCGTAGATCGGGCGCTCGAATGTGGTGGCGTTGACGACGCCTGACACATCCGAGATCACCATCACGTCCAAAAGCGCGGCGACACGGGGCAGCACGTTCTTGGCGTCAGTGGTGGCGGGGGCCACGATGTGGTCGTAGTCGCTTGCAAGCGATACGATCAGCGCGGCGGTGGGCTCGGCCAAGCGGTGACCCAGCGAGGGATCTTCGGCGACCAGCACCTTGCTGACCCCCTTGATCTTCGCGGCTTCGGCACCAGCCGCCGCAGCCGACGCCCCAGCGCACAGCACGGTGACATCGCCCAACGGCGCCACTGCGGTCACCGATTTCGCGGTCGAGTCCAGCGCCAGGTCGGAACCCGCCATCTCAGCGATCAACAAAACAGCCATCAGAGCACTCCTGCTTCGGTTTTGAGTTTTTCCACC
>JBCBME010000606.1:0-593 GCA_039822945.1 Pseudomonadota bacterium | reverse complement strand
GACAAAGAAAGAAGAGGCTGCATGAACGCGCAAAGCCCCCTGCCCGGCACGACCCGCCCGCGCCACGCCGCAAAAAAGATGACGCCCGGGCGCCTCCTTTGCATGGGCACCCATCACAAGACGGGCACAGTCTGGATGCGAAAGGTGCTGCACCGCATCTCGGCGGAGCAAAACATCCCGCTCATGAGCGTCTACCGCGCGCGCAAGCTCGCGCAGGTGCCTGCCGAGGGGCCGGTGATCCTCGTCAACTGGTCCTCCACCTTCCCCCAAGAGCTCTTGCTGCACCCAGAGGCGCGATTTCTCCACGTGATCCGTGACCCGCGCGACGTGCTCCTCTCCGGGCTGCGCTACCACCTGATTTCCGGCCGCGGGAACGAGAAGTTTCTGCGCCAGAAGCGCGACGAATGGGGCGGGAAGAGCTACCAGAATTACCTAAAAGCCCTGCCCGCGCGGCGCGATCAGCTGCTCTTTGAGATGAGCCAGAAGCACGACGAGACGCTGCGCGAGATGCTCACATGGAACTACCGGCATCCCCATTCGGTGGAGCTCAATTACGAAGACCTCATCGAGGACGTGGACTGCACGCTCTTCCG
>JBCBME010000605.1:0-601 GCA_039822945.1 Pseudomonadota bacterium | reverse complement strand
GTCGGGCGGGCAGGGGCGTCCGGACAAGACGCAACGTTACGGTTCGATCTCGGCGGCAGCGTGTCATAGTGCGGCGAAACAAGCAGGATCAGACATGAGCGTAACCTTTGATTTCTCTAACCAAAACGTCTTCGTCGTCGGCGGAACCAGCGGGATAAACCTGGGCATCGCCCAGGGCTTTGCGCGCTGGGGCGCGACGGTCGTCGTGGCCTCGCGCAAGCAGGACAAGGTGGACACGGCCGTCGCCGGGCTGAAAGAGCTTGGCGCCAAGGCCGGAGGGGTCACGTTCGACGTGCGCGATTACGGCGCCGTGGAGGCCGGGTTCGCGGAAGCCGCCTCCATCTTCGGCGGCGACGTGGATATCCTGATTTCAGGTGCCGCAGGCAATGTGCCCGGTCGCCTGACCACGCTGTCGCCCAACGCCGTAAAGGCCATGGTCGACATCGATCTTATGGGCACCTTCAACGTCATGCGCGCCGCGCATCCGCACCTGCGCAAACCGGGCGCCCGCGTCGTAAACATCGGCGCGCCCCAGGCGTTCCAGGCGATGAGCCACCAGGCGCCCGTTTGCGCCGCCAAGGCGGGCGTGGACATGGTGACG
>JBCBME010000604.1:0-601 GCA_039822945.1 Pseudomonadota bacterium | reverse complement strand
GCCAGCATCAGCTGATCGCCGCGTTTCGATTCCGAGAGCGCGTGGATCTCGTCCACCACGATACGCTTGAGGCCCCGGAACATCCGCGGCGCATCCTCGTAGGAGGTGAGCAGCGCGAGCGATTCAGGCGTGGTGAGCAGGATCTGCGGCGGATCCACCCGCTGCCGCTTCTTCTGCGTCTGGGAGGTATCGCCCGTCCGGTCCTCAATACGGATATCGAGGCCGATTTCATCGACGGGCGTGCGCAGGTTGCGTTTGATATCGGCCGCGAGCGCCTTCAGCGGAGAGACATAGAGCGTGTGGAGCCCCTCATGGGGTGTCTCCGCGAGATCGGTAAGCGTGGGCAGGAAGCCCGCCAGCGTCTTGCCCCCGCCCGTGGGGGCAATGAGCAGCGTGGCCGGCGCGTTGGCCCGCTCCAGCATGGCGCGCTGGTGAGGATGGGGGGCCCAGCCTTTGCTCGCAAACCAGGCCTCGATCTTTGGAGAGACGTCCATAGACCGGAGCTAGGTCAAAATGGGATTTGCGAAAACCCCGAGAGGCCCCCTGCGCGGGGTTTTGACGCCCCGGGGCCTGCGTCAGGCGGTCAGGCCCTCGGGCTCTG
>JBCBME010000603.1:0-602 GCA_039822945.1 Pseudomonadota bacterium | reverse complement strand
GGTCTTCCCCCGCGATGGCGGTTTTGACGAGGGGGGAGTTGGCGACGGCGAGCGCGACCTTGTGGGCGTCGGCGGTATCGGCGGCTTCGCGGACGGTGATGGAGACGAACTTTGACGCGCCCTCCCCGTCGCGGACGACCTGGTGGGCGAGGTCGAGCAGGACGGCTTCCAACGCTTCTTCGAAGCCGGCGTGCCCGGTCGCGTCGGCGCCCGACGCGCCTGTTGCGCAGACCATCAGCGTGTCGGACGTCGACGTGTCGCTGTCGACGGTGATGCAGTTGAAGGTGCGGGCGTTCAGCGGCGTGAGCATCCCCTGCAGGGCGTCAAAGCCGATGCGGGCGTCGGTGAAGACGTAGGACAGCATGGTGGCCATATCCGGGGCGATCATGCCGGAACCCTTGGCGATCCCGGCGAGGGTGACGGGCGTTCCGCCGATGTCGATCACGCGAAAGGCGCCTTTGGGGTAGGTGTCGGTCGTCATGATCGCCTGGGCGGCGTCCGCAAGGGTGCCGGTGCCGAGGGCGCCCGACAGCGCGGCGAGTTTGGATGTGATGCGGTCGTGTGGCAACCGCTCCCCTATGACACCGGTGGCACCGGTGTCA
>JBCBME010000602.1:0-630 GCA_039822945.1 Pseudomonadota bacterium | reverse complement strand
CGGGAATGCCGCCGACGACGTCATTCACGATCTCATGCCATGTCAGGTACCGGATCGGATAGGCGCGCGGGACCTCCCCCGCGATCTCGAGCGTGATGACGGGCTCACGATCGCCGATGCGTGTCTCCTCGCTCGCGGCCATGAAGTTGGGATCTTCGATGGACGGGATCCCGTCCTTGGGCGGCCCGCCTGACATGACCTCTGTCCAGCTTTCGATGGCGTTGGTGGCGAAATCAGTTCTTGGCCACTCTACGCTCCAGAATTGGGGCGCGCTCTCGGCCGGAGCCTGAGCGCTGCCCAGGACCGGAAGGCTTGCGAGAACGATGGCGGCGAGGATGTGGCGCATGGAGGGCTCCTGTTTCGATGCGCAAACACTGACAGGATGTCGCAGATCGGGATAGCCCCGCACACGCGCTTGTTATGGCGCAGCGCCACGACGACAGCGCCGTCGTGGCCTTTGGTTTATGGCTGCTCAGCGCGACGTCAGTCGGTCACCCGCACCGCTGCCATGTGGTCGGGCTCGCCCGTCACCTGCAGCGTGGAGCTGTCGCCGCGCTTGATGTCGTCGAGCACCTCGAGACCGGAGGTGACTTCGCCAACCACCGTGTACTGCCCGTTGAGGAACTCACC
>JBCBME010000601.1:0-635 GCA_039822945.1 Pseudomonadota bacterium | reverse complement strand
CGGGCGGCCCCGTGGTTTATCTCCACAGAGCGCACGCGGGCGGCGGGCGTGACGCAA
Source organism: Pseudomonadota bacterium (assembly GCA_039822945.1). Taxonomy (GTDB): domain Bacteria; phylum Pseudomonadota; class Alphaproteobacteria; order Rhodobacterales; family Rhodobacteraceae; genus Shimia_B. Next base: position 578 of record JBCBME010000601.1, on the reverse strand, counting down.
ACCGCGCTCGAGACCAAAGGCGCGCTTACCCTGCCAAGCCGTGATTTCACGCTGACGGGTGAGGCGGACCGGATTGATCTCACCTCAGACGGGCGCGCGCGCATCTTTGACTACAAGACCGGCACGCCGCCCTCGGACAAGCAGCAAAGAGCCTTCGACAAGCAGCTTTTGCTCGAGGCGCTCATGGCCGAACGCGGGGCTTTTGACGCGCTGGGCCCGGTGCCGGTGGAGCGCGCGGCGTATATCGGGCTGGGCAGCACACCCTCCGAACGAGACGCGCCGCTCGGAGAAAGTGAGGTTTGGGCAGAATTCGAGACGCTCATTGCCCGCATGCAGTCGCCCGACCACGGATTTACGGCACGCCGAGCGATGGAGCGAGAGGCGGACAAAAGCCCCTATGATCTTCTCTCCCGACACGGCGAGTGGTCGAGCGCCGATGCAGCCGTGAAGATCAGGCTATGACGATGGATGACGCCACGCTCCGTCAGCTGCAGGCCGCACTCCCCGACCGCTCAACATGGCTCACCGCCAATGCGGGATCGGGCAAGACGCGGGTCCTGACGCAGCGTGTGGCACGG
>JBCBME010000600.1:0-645 GCA_039822945.1 Pseudomonadota bacterium | reverse complement strand
TTCTAAGCGAATAATCGAGGACGCAGACCTGACGGTTATTCCTTCCGTGGAGGAGGTCGACATCGGCGATGCGTACAAGGCTGTGATCACCAACATAGATGACGCTAGCGACTACATCGAGATCAATCTCTAACTTTCCAACGAGGGCCACAACTCGTCACGCGCTGCCATCATTGGCGCACCAACTGCACGCAGATCCGGCCGGCACACAATACGCAGCTTCGCGCGATCGCAGCTCAATCCCACAGACGACACATACCAACGGCTCCCCAGGATTACCCAGGTTATTGCTGTCGTGAGCCGTTGAAACACGCACCTCTACGCACGCCGATGCGCAACATTTTTCGCGTTTCTGCGGTCGTCTTCGTGCCTGGGGGACAAGGGGTCGGAGGTTCGAATCCTCTCGCTCCGACCAGTTTTTCAACCACTTAGCACCAAACACCTAACGCACTCCCCAAGATATTCCCCACGAAACGCTATGCAGCCGCAGCGTGCGCCTGAAAGTCTGGATGGTGGTGCAGGTACACACTGCGCAGCGTCGCCTCACTCATCCCGAGCCAGCCCGCTGCTTCTGACGGATCAACGCCGGCGCGCATCATCCACGTGGCCCGCGTGTGCCGCAGCACATGAGGCGTGACCCATGTC
>JBCBME010000599.1:0-654 GCA_039822945.1 Pseudomonadota bacterium | reverse complement strand
GCGACGGCGACGGCGTCGGCGGCGTAGGCGACGGCGTCGGCGGCGTTGGCGGCGCGGGAGGCGGCGAAGGCGATTTCAGAGGTTGGAGTAAGAGCGGCAACCTCTGAAATCGAAACTGCCCACAATACCGGCAGGGCTGTCAATTCGCCGTTTTCGGGCCAGAAGGATTCATCCTCCAAGACCAAAGGCAGCACTCGTAAGGCGGCGCGGCTTGCGATGAACAGAGAGGTTGAGCGCTTCTGATCCTTGGGCAGCGCGTTTAGCCATTCCTCTAGGCTGTCTCCATCCTTGATGTCTTCGATATCCACAATGCGCCCTCCCTAGCGGGAGCGTAGCCAGCGGACGAGGTAGATCAATGGGTAACGCAGCACGCTGGCGGCGGCGAGCATGAGGAGGAGGCCAACCCAGGGGCCGTGGTCATACGTCACCCAGCCGAGGATCGGGATGCCCACCACGATCATCGCCCCGGCAAAGCGCCAGTGGCTGTCGCGGCTCGGGAACATCGCGCGCACGTTGGCGAGAATGAGCCAGAGGCAGGCGGCGATGACGCTCATGGCTCGGCCCCGGCGCGGCGTTTGAGGACGAGACCCAGGATCGCGCCAGTGGCGAGCCCCGGCAGGAAGGCCACGAGCGTGAAGATCGGCAGGTTCACCA
>JBCBME010000598.1:0-665 GCA_039822945.1 Pseudomonadota bacterium | reverse complement strand
GACCGGCCTTGTTCCGAACCCCTTCTTCCAACTTGTCGCTGCCTGGGGCGAGGTGACTGAACGCAGTTTCGCGCGCATGGTGGCCAAGCCTGACTGGGGCATCACCAGCGTGCTGGCCGAAGATGGGCGCGACCATATGGTCAGCGTCGAGGTCGACGTAAAGCGCCCCTTTGGCGATCTGATCCGGTTTGAGGTGGCAGGGCGCCCTGAAAAGGCGCGGCGCATCCTGTTGGTGGCACCGATGTCGGGGCATTATGCGACGCTTCTGCGCTCAACCGTGGCGAGCCTGTTGCCCGAAGCAGATGTCTGGGTCACCGATTGGCACAATGCCCGCGACATCCCCGTCAGCGAGGGCAAGTTCGATATTGAGGATTACACGCTTTACCTGATGGAGTTCATGCGGTTCCTGGGCCCAGACACGCACGTCATCGCGATCTGCCAACCCGCGCCTTTGGCACTGGCGGCCACCGCCTACCTCGCCGAGTTGGAGCCTGACGCCCAACCCCGTACCCTGACCCTGATCGGTGGACCGATCGATCCCGATGCGGCCCCCACCGATGTGACCGATTTCGGCCGCCGGGTAACGATGGGCCAGTTGGAACACCTGGCGTTGCAGCGCGTGGGCTTCAAGTATCCTGGCGTGGGGCGGATGGTCTATCCCGGTC
>JBCBME010000597.1:0-674 GCA_039822945.1 Pseudomonadota bacterium | reverse complement strand
CGAATTGCCGGTGCAAATGAACAGGACGTTGTATTTGCGATCAGTCATGGGACTGTCTCCAAAAAGGTCAAAAGAGGTGAGGGGTGAACAGATTTCCGGGCGACCGCGACAGCAGTCGCGCAGCAGGTAGTCAAAGGTCTCGCGCACCGTATCCATGTTGATCGCATAGCGGAGCGAGGTCCCAACGCGCTCCTGAGTGACCAAGTCGGCTTGCATGAGTGCGTGCACATAAGTCGAGAGCGTGTTGGGCTTCAGCGCCAGTGCTTGAGCCAACTCGGTGGCCGGCACACGATTTGGATACCGACGCATGAGGAGCCGGAAGAGGGCCAGGCGTTGCGGATGGCCCAAGATTGAGAGGCGATGGGGAATCAATATTTCCATAATTCATGAAATACTGAATTAGTTAGGCTTGAGCAACATTTTGGTGCGACAGGTTCAGCGGATTTTCGTCTGAGTAGACCGCGCGACAAGGGATGAGCACTCGCATCAACCGCGCCTCTTTAGGAAGTCCCTGCTTCGGACACATGGCTGGCTTTCCGATCTGCGCCCCGCTCGGGCGAAGCTGCCTCATTTTGACCTCAGGACACATCGGCACTTCTGGGGCATCGCGACAGTCTTTTCAGACCGAACCAACCAGCCCGCGACGTCGTCTCCGCACGACGAGAGCAAGAGCC
>JBCBME010000596.1:0-676 GCA_039822945.1 Pseudomonadota bacterium | reverse complement strand
ACAAGCTTTTGCGCGCGCTCTTCGCCGATCCGCGGGCCTTCGAGCTCGTGGAATGCGACCCCCTGCTGGCCGAGCGTCTGCCGGGTGCGGGCGTCATGCGCAACGACGCGCTCTCGCTCCACTGAGCGGCTCCCACGCGCCTGCATCACGACCCCGCGACAATGCCCGCCGTCCAGGCCCTTGGGGATGAAAGGCAATTTGCCTCGCGGGGCTTCTGTGCTAACGCAGGCAGAAGTGAGGCGCCCGCATCGCGGGCAGTGGGAGAGGTGTAATGACGCGCGTGGTGAGAGGCATCGCATTGGCCGTGAGCCTGGGCGCCCTGACCGCGTGCGGGCTGGACGACCGCCCCCGTGTCCCGCTCGAAAACTTCTCCGCCAAGGAAATCTATGACCGGGGTGAGTTTGAGCTCAGCCGCTCCCGCGCGGACGACGCGGCCTTCTACTTCGGCGAGGTGGAGCGCCTTTATCCCTACAGCGAATGGGCCAAGCGCGCGCTGATCATGCAGGCCTTTGCCTACCACCGCGACACGGACTACCCCAATAGCCGCTCCGCCGCGCAGCGCTTCCTCGATTTCTACCCCGCCGACAGCGACGCCGCCTATGCGCAGTACCTCCTCGCGCTCAGCTACTACGACCAGATCGACGAGGTGGGCCGCGACCAGGGCCTGACCTTCCAG
>JBCBME010000595.1:0-696 GCA_039822945.1 Pseudomonadota bacterium | reverse complement strand
ATCATGCTCACGGGCCCGACCTATGTCACCCAGAAGGTCCTGAAAAAGGCCGGCATGGAAGTGGGCGACATCGACATCTACGAGCTGAACGAAGCGTTTGCGTCTGTGCCGATGCTGATGATGCAGTTGCTCGACATTCCTCACGAGAAGATGAACGTGAATGGCGGCGCCATCGCCATGGGACATCCGCTCGGTGCTACCGGCGGGATGCTGCTGGGCACCATGGTCGATGAGCTGGAACGGACCGGCAAGGAAACCGCGCTGGTCACCCTGTGCGTCGGCGCCGGCATGGGCACCGCCACAATCATCGAGCGGGTGTAGGCGGAAAGCCGGGTTGGCCAGGCGATGCCGTACAAGGAGCTCCGCGCAGAACACATCATCGGGACTGCAGAGACCCTGCGGAACCGCGTCGGCGAACGTTTTCCCGGGCGCGGTATCAGTGGGCTGTCTTCAGAGCTGGTTTCGGTGACAGAGGAACTCTCTGAGCGGGCGGATCGTATGGGTCGACCGTTCTACCTGCTGCGGTTGACGAGCCTTGCGGTCACGACGACCGGGCTTGTCGGCCTCGGCGTTGTGATTTGGCAAAACCTGCGACACTTCCAGCTACGCACCGAGGACCTCAGCCACTTCGAGGGCCTTGAAGCGGTGTTGAACATGATGATCCTCATCGCTGCGGGCATCTGGTTCTTCCTCAAT
>JBCBME010000594.1:0-765 GCA_039822945.1 Pseudomonadota bacterium | reverse complement strand
TGCGATTTGAGCAGCGAGCGTCATGGATTTATCTCCTGCCTTGCGGCCTTGGAGTCCGGATACCGCGCGGATATAGGCACGACAAGCAAGAGGCCAAGGGAATAGCCGCTATGCGCCGGTTTGGATCACCCCCCGACAAGGTACGCCGCTACACGCTGCGGCCGGGCGCCTACGCCATCCTCGCGGATGGCGACGACCTTCTCGTGACCCATCAGATGGCCCCGTGGCCGGAATTCCAGCTGCCGGGCGGCGGGATAGACCCGGGCGAACATCCGGTCCCCGCGCTCATGCGGGAATGCCATGAAGAGACAGGTTGGCGAATCTCACGGCCCCGGCGGCTCGGCGCGTTCCGGCGTTTCACCTACATGCCAGAATACGATCTCTGGGCAGAAAAGCTCTGCACGATTTATCTCGCGCGGCCGGTCCTGCGGATGGGTGATCCGCTGGAAGAGGGTCACACGGCTGTCTGGATGACGGCGGAACAGGCCGCGCAGGAGCTTGCCGTGCCGGGCGACAGACACTTTGTCCGTCAGCTCTTCGGGTTGCCGAAATACTCCACCGCGATGCCGCTCACATCGTCCTGAAACGCGCCATCCTCGCCCAGCGCTTGGGCAAGATCCCAAACGAGCGTCTCGAGAAGCGCCGTGCCGCTCAGATCGCGGGCCTTTTCAAGAAGTTGCACGAGCCCCTCCTCCCCCAGAAATTCGCCATTCGCAAGGGTGCACTCGATAAAGCCGTCTGAGAGGATCATGAGCCGTTCGCCGG
>JBCBME010000593.1:0-767 GCA_039822945.1 Pseudomonadota bacterium | reverse complement strand
GGCGGATTTGCTGGCGCTGATCGACCAGTTGAACAATGACGCCACGATCCACGGGATTTTGGTGCAATTGCCCCTGCCGGGACATCTGAACGAGGACCTTGTGATCAATTCGATTGATCCGGCCAAGGATGTCGACGGGCTCAGCGTGGTGAATGCGGGTCTGCTGGCCAGTGGCGAAAAGGGGCTCGTCTCCTGCACCCCGCTCGGCTGCCTGATGCTCCTGCGCGATCAGCTCGGGAACATGTCGGGCAAGGAGGCGGTCGTCGTCGGGCGCTCAAACCTCTTTGGTAAACCCATGGCGCAGCTTCTTTTGAAGGAGAACTGCACCGTGACCATGGCGCATTCGCGCACAAAGGACCTCGCGGAGGTCTGCAAGCGCGCCGATATCCTCGTGGCCGCTGTCGGGCGCGCGGAGATGGTCAAGAGAGACTGGGTCAAGCCCGGTGCCACGGTCATCGATGTGGGCATCACGCGCATCCCTCATGAAGAGAAGCCCGGCAAGACGCGCCTTCTCGGCGACGTGGATTTTGCCCAGGCTGCGGAGGTCGCCTCCGCGATCACGCCAGTGCCGGGTGGTGTGGGGCCGATGACCATCGCCTGCCTCTTGGCCAACACGGTGACGGCGTGCTGCCGGGCCCATGGCCTGCCAGAGCCCGAGGGCCTGACCGCCTGACGCAGGCCCCGGGGCGTCAAAACCCCGCGTAGGGGGCCTCTCGGGGTTTTCGCAAATCCCATTTTGACCTAGCTCCGGTCTATGGACGTCTCTC
>JBCBME010000592.1:0-824 GCA_039822945.1 Pseudomonadota bacterium | reverse complement strand
AGCCTGCCCCGCGCGCACCCGATGCCGCTCAGCGGGGGCGGCGCGATCTGGAAGTGGTTCGAGCATCTGGAAGGTGCCCCTGAGACGCTGGAGACAACAGAAGATGGCGCGCCTGCCCTCGTGCGGGCGGGCAAGCTGCATTACCTCGCCGGGTGGCCAGAGCCAGAGGCTTTTGCCCGCATCATCCGCGATCTGGCGCGGGCTGCGGGGCTCACGCCCATGGATCTGCCAGAGGGGCTGCGCCTGCGCGACACCGCCACCCACCGCGTCTGGATCAACTACGGCGCGGAGGCTATCACGCACGAGGGCCGCACCATCGGCGGTGCGGATGTCCTGTGGGAGGCGCGGTGATGGAGCATTTCGGAACCACCAAGCAGGGCTGGGATGTCCACAGCCTCGAGATCAGCTCGGGTACGCTTAGCGCGCGCATCCTGACCTACGGCGCGATCCTCAACGACGTGCGATTGGCGGGTGTCGATTATCCCGTGACGCTGGGCTCGCCCGACATTGCGGCCTACCAGGGCCCCATGTCGTCCTTCGGCGCGCTCATGGGGCCGGTCGTGAACCGGATGCGCGGTGCGGAGGCCGTTATCGCGGGCAAAACACACCAGTTCGAGAAAAACCAAGACGGCAAGCACACGCGCCATTCCGGCGCCGATGCGAGCCACAAGAAGGTCTGGGACGTGGTGGATCACACCGCCAGTTCGGTGACGCTGCGCCTCAAGATGCCCGATGGCGAGGCGGGCTTTCCCGGCAATCGCTGGGTGCGTGCGATCTACACGGTGGAGGGCGCAGGCCTGACCATGGAGGTGACAGCCGAAAGC
>JBCBME010000591.1:0-850 GCA_039822945.1 Pseudomonadota bacterium | reverse complement strand
CGCGAGAGGCACATTTTTTTCGCCCCGATGTCGATTGGCGCGATGCCGCCACGTCGTGGTGTTGAGGCGGTGCGACATCGCCTCGCGAAACCAGATGGTGGCGACAAAATGCGCGATAGATCAGACTGCTTAGCAGCCCACACTGCGCCCGGGGCCTCTCCCGCGCTGCCGTCAATTAGCCTGACAGCCAGAAAGGAAATCTCATGCGCTATACATTCTTGCTTTATTCGAACCCTGCCGACTTTGCCGACATGACGCCCGAAGATTGGGCCCGCGAGAAAGAGGTCTACGGGGCCTATATCGGCGCGCTGCAAGAGGCGGGCGTCTTTGTGGACACCGACTGGCTGCAGCCCGCCATGACCGCCACCACCGTCAGCCTCAAAGACGGCGAGCGTCGCATCCAGGACGGCCCCTTTGCCGAGACAAAGGAAACCCTCGGCGGCTTTTTCACCGTGGAGGTGCCCGATCTCGACGCCGCCATGGCCTGGGCTGAGAAGTGCCCAGCCGCCAAGACGGGCAAGGTTGAAATCCGCGCCTCCGCCATGGGCGAGGGGTGAGATCACCTGACGCCAGGGCGCGGGCCGAGGATGTGGCCCGCGCCGCCTACGGAAAACTGGTGGCCATGCTGGCCAGCCGGTCGGGCGATATCATCTCCGCCGAGGATGCCTTGGCCGATGCCTTTGTGGCGGCGCTCAAGACGTGGCCCGAGCGGGGTATCCCCGAAAAGCCGGAGGCCTGGCTCCTCACTGTCGCCCGCAACAGACGCACCGATCAGGCGCGCAAGGACAGCCGCCTGGTCATCACCGACGAGGTGCCCGACATGCCCGATATGTCCTTGAAAGAGCCCGAA
>JBCBME010000590.1:0-854 GCA_039822945.1 Pseudomonadota bacterium | reverse complement strand
GGCGCGGAGGCGTGGCTCAACGCCGTTTTTGCCAATTACGCGCCGAGATCCGTGGGCCGCAGCTGCCTGACGCCTCTCATCGGCAAACGCGGCGGCATCGCGGGCGATTTCACCATCACCCGCACGGGCGACGAGAGCTTTCTCATGATCGGCTCCGGCATGGCCGAACGCTACCACCAGCGCTTTTGGCAAGAGGTGCCGCTGCCCGGGGGAACAACCTTCGAGAGCCTGACGGAGGCCATGTGCGGCTTCAACGTGGCCGGCCCTCGGTCTCGCGAGCTCTTGCAGCGGCTCACGAATGAGAGTCTCGCGACCGAGGACTTCCCCTTCATGCGCTCCAAGGAGATCACGCTCGGGGGCGTGCGCCTCACCGCGCTCCGCGTAAGCTTCACCGGGGATCTGGGGTGGGAGCTCCACTGTGCCACCGAAGATCAAGCGCGGCTCTACGAGGCGCTGATCGAGGCCGGCCGCGCCGTCGGCGCAGGCCCCGTGGGCTCCCGCGCGCTTATGTCGCTCCGGGTCGAAAAGGGCTACGGCTCCTGGTCGCGGGAATACTCCCCCGAATACTGGCCGCAAGAGACCGGCCTCGCGCGCCTCATCAAGATGGACAAGGACTTCCTTAATAAGGAGGGCTACGCCGCCATCTCAGAGAACCCGCCGCGGGAGACGCTCCAGATCCTCGAGGTTGATGTCACCGACGCCGATGCCTCCGGCGGTGAACCCATCTTCACCAAAGACGGCACAGGCGTGGGCCGCGTCACCTCTGGAACCTACGGCTACAGCGTCGGCGCCTCGCTCGCACTGGCCTACCTCAAGGGCGTTACCGCAGGCGACGAGGTTGACGTCATGATCCT
>JBCBME010000589.1:0-890 GCA_039822945.1 Pseudomonadota bacterium | reverse complement strand
ACGTGTCGAGGTCCTGCGTCTTGAGCGTGTCGTCGCCAAAGGACACTTCTGTCCCAATGGATTTTCGCGACGCCAACGCCGCGATCTTGTCGACCGGAAACTTCCGCTCGTCCAAGATGTTGAGCATCTCGCGGCCCACATTTCCCGTGGCCCCGACAACAACGACATTATAGCCCATGATCTGTCCTTCCGTTCAGGCACCGCGGCTCTACGCCTGTTGATGTTGGAAGGAAAGAGCCGACCGGTTTCGAGGGCCCGCCAGGCAGCAGAACGTCTCATCAGCGCTACGAACGCGCCAATCACCCTGACGATCCAAGCGCGCTGTTAGGCCGATGCACGTGCTCGGTCTTTTCAACGGCCAGCTTTGGCCCGCACGGTCAGAACCTGATGGCGAGCCTCAATCCGCCCCAGTGCCGGCCATTGACAAAGATTGGTGCCGAAAAATCCTTCATCATGGGGAAGTCACCACCGCCCATATCCCGGCGATAGGTCTGCTGGAGGAACGGGGCAGTGCTGCGCCCCGCCTTCAGACCCACACGGTCGTCGAAAATGCGCCTGTTGCGGCAGTTGGCAGTGTTCCAGACAGCGTCTTCGCTCTGCGGTTTCGAAAACTTGCGGTTATGCGTCGGAAGGTATCCATGCGTGTCCACTGCCGCGCAGAAGACAACGTTGCTGCTCATCTTCAGGGCGGCTTCCTGAATGTCGGGCAGGACGCGATCCGTGAACTCGGTAAACCGGGTCATCACCTGCTGCGGATTGGTATTGGGTATCGGCACATACGTGTCGTCGAAGAGCGCCTCCTCCGAGATGTCGCCGGCTTCGATCGCGGCCTCAAAGAGGGCAGAGGTTCTGGCTGCAGCGTCCTGCACGTAGGCCACAAACTGCGCCTC
>JBCBME010000588.1:0-1008 GCA_039822945.1 Pseudomonadota bacterium | reverse complement strand
AGCTCGGCCTCGTGCCTAACGTGCTCAAGGCCTACGCCTTTGACATCGACAAGCTCGACGCCTTCACCGCGCTCTACAACGATCTGATGCTCGCCCCGAGCGGTCTGACGAAACTCGAGCGCGAAATGATCGCCGTGACCGTCAGCGCCATCAATCGCTGCGTCTATTGCCTCACAGCGCACGGCCAGGCGGTACGCGAGCTCTCGGGGGACCCAGTCCTCGGCGAGCACCTCGTGATGAACTACCGCGCCGCGGACATCACGCCCAAACAGCGCGCCATGCTCGATTTCGCGGTCAAGGTCACGGAAGCCTCCCACACGATCGAAGAGCCGGACCGCGAGGCACTGCGCGCCCACGGATGGACCGATCGGGACATCTGGGACATCGCGAATGTCACCGGCTTTTTCAACATGACGAACCGCGTCGCCTCGGCGACCGAAATGGCCCCCAACCCGGACTACCACGCCCGCAACCGATGATGCTGCGCGCCGCCTGTCTCGCCACCTTGCTGACCTGCGGAGGCTCTGCTCTCGCGCTCACGCTGGATCTTCCTGCCAGGGCGGAGCTCACGCGCGAGGTAACTGTGGAGCAAGGCGCGCGCGGGGTCCCCATCGGCGTGTCCGGGGGCGAGGTCGAAAAGCATCTGGCGCAAGGGTCAATCTCGATCCGGGCCTTCCGCGTGAACGCAAGCCCGAACACCGCCCAGATCATCGCCCCGCTCGAGGCCTCCCTCGCGGCAGCAGGCTTTGAAACAGAGCTCGCCTGCGAAACACAGAGCTGCGGCGGATTTGATTTCCGCTTCGCGCTCGAGCTCATCCCGCCGCCCAACATGTTTGTCGACTTGAGCGATTTCCGGTTCCTCTCCGCCCGCGCCCCCGGTGGCGACGCCTATGTGAGCATCGTTGCCAGTCGCAGCCAGAACGACGGCTACCTCCACGTCACGCAGATCGCCGCGATTGAGAGCGCCGGCGACGAACAAATCGCCGGGCCCGTGAGCGTGGCGCCGAC
>JBCBME010000587.1:0-1050 GCA_039822945.1 Pseudomonadota bacterium | reverse complement strand
ACTTTCAGATGGGCGGCTCGGAACGAAGGACGCGCCGTATGAGGGGATCGTGGCCCTGGATGGCAATCTCACGCTCTCCCTGTTGACCGAATGTGCGACCTCGCCGCTGTTTGCCGCCGCGCATCTGTGTGTGGCGCCTGCCTCTCCGGGCAAGGCCGAGCGCCTATTGCCCTTTCTCACCCATGGCCGGGCCACGCTTTACGTGAACAAGGAGGAAGCGGGGATCCTGTGTAAAACGCAGTTTGAAAGTGCCGAGGCCGCAGCGGCAGGGCTTGTGGGCCGAGGCGCTAGGCGCGCGCTCGTCACCGACGGCGGACGCAGCGCGGCCTGTGCCACGAAAGAGGGCAGCTTTTCGCAATCTCCGCCCGAGGTCCTCGTTGCACGCGTTACCGGTGCGGGAGACACATTCATGGCGGGCCACATCGCCTCAGAAAGAGAGGGCGCAGACCTCGAAGAGGCTCTCGCCCGTGCCATTGATGCCGCCGCCACATTCGTCGCAGGAGAAACCCCCTCATGACGCCCGAGATCGTAACCTCAGCGGAGGTGAAGCAAGCGGGATCTGCCGCCCCGCGCGTGGCACTGGAATCGACGATCATCACCCATGGCATGCCCTATCCGCAGAACCTCGAAACGGCGCAGCGCGTCGAGCAGGACATCCGCGAGGCGGGAGCCGTTCCCGCCACAATCGCCGTGATCGAGGGCAAACTGCATGTAGGGCTTGAGGCGGATCAGCTCGACTGGCTGGCGCAGCAATCAGACGCCCTCAAGCTGTCACGCGCTGACATGCCCGTCGCCATGGCCCGTGGGCTGACCGGGGCAACCACGGTGGCGGCCACGAGAATGGCTTTCGCGCCGGCAGCCACGACCGTCACGGGCGTCTGCGCAAGTTCGAGGAGATCAGCTGAGATATCAAAGCTCTCCTCAGCGCCGCGGTGGACGCCGCCGATACCGCCAGTGGCAAAGACGCCGATCCCGGCTTTCTGGTCGCGGGCCTCCGGGCTGGCTGCACCGCTTCGTGTAGACACGGCCCGCGAGATCGCCCTGTCTCAT
>JBCBME010000586.1:0-1082 GCA_039822945.1 Pseudomonadota bacterium | reverse complement strand
CACCGGCGAGGAAGTTGTCGGTAGCAAAGGTCGCGTCGGCGGCATCGATGGGCTCGAGCGGGGTGTCGAGCGCGAGGACCAGCAGGCCTGCCTCACGGGCGGCTTCGACGGACGGCACGATCGCGGCGGTGTCGGAGGCGGTCAGCAGGATGCCCGATGCGCCGTTGGCGATGCAGGTTTCAATGGCGGCCACCTGGGCCTCATTGTCGCCGTCCACTTGGCCCGCGTAGGAATTGAGCGTGATCCCCAGCTCTTCGGCTTTTGCCTGTGCGCCTTCGCGCATCTTCACGAAGAAGGGGTTGGTGTCTGTTTTGGTGATGAGGCAGGCCGACGTGCCATGGGCATCCGCGAGAGCGGACGAGCCCGTGAATGCTGCGCCGACGAGTGCCGTGGTCGCGATGAGTTTCTTCATGAAAACCTCCCAGTTTGAAGAGTCCCGAATCTCGGTGACGTTTCGGAAACTACGATCTTGAGCGGCGGCGTCAATAAATAAATCACTCTAATTTATTATTGACGCCGAGAGCCTCCTTCCGCCATCGTCACCGTCGAGGAGAAAGATCACCATGGCCGGGATGGAGCCTGATCCCACTGAAATGATTGATGAATTCGAGACGGCAGGCTCGAATCAAACGGGCATGCGCCAGCGCAATGAGCGTCTCGTCCTGTCGTTGCTGCGGCGGCTTGGGCCGCTGCCAAAGGCGGAAATAGCGCGCAAGACGGGGCTCTCGGCGCAGACGGTCTCGGTCATCATGCGCGCGCTCGAAAAAGACGGGCTCCTGGAAAAGGGCGAAAAGCTGCGCGGGAAGGTGGGCCAGCCCTCTGTGCCGATGCGTCTTGCACCCAACGGCGCGCTGTTTCTCGGGCTCAAGGTGGGGCGGCGCTCCGCCGAGATGATCCTCGTGAATTTCGTGGGCGAGGAGCTCGGCCATGTTACCCGGGCCTATAGTTACCCGACCCCGGAAGCGACGCTCGCCTTTGCCCGCGCGGCAGTGGACGAAATCTGCGCGGGGCTGAGCCCGGCGGAGCAGGGGCGCATCGCGGGCCTCGGCATCGCCTCACCCTTTTTCCTGTGGGAATGGGCC
>JBCBME010000585.1:0-1086 GCA_039822945.1 Pseudomonadota bacterium | reverse complement strand
AAAACGCTGTCGGGCAGGCGGTAGAGATCGTTGAGCGGCCCGAGCGCCTGGGCGATCTCTTCGTGCAGACAATCGCGCAGCTCCTGCGGGGCCGCATCGGAGGGGACAAACACCGCCACCTGATCGCGGCGTGTCAGACGCGTCCAATCGACCCGGGGTCCGCGGCGTGCGGCGGTGAAATCCGCCCAGTCGCGCACATTGGGCACCACAAAGCACGCCGCGCCGGGCACGGCCTTTTGCATCTGCGCCTTGGGCAGCGCCACGATGTTGATGGAGGCGCTGTCATCCTCGGTGACCGCGATATCAATGCCCGCCTCCTCGCGCAGCCGCGTCAGCAGCCGCCCGAGATCAGGCGCGAGCGACACCGGCGTACGCCCCACGACGCGCAGGCTGATGGGCCCCTCAAAGCGCGTAAACGTCGCCAGACGCCGCCCGCTCTCCATCTTGAAGCTCAGATCCATGAAGTCGCGCGCAATATCGGCGTTGGGGCGCAAGGCCACCGGAGCCGGCACCGGCGCAAATGTTCGCATGGGGGGCAGGCGGCCAATGTCGGCGCCGGCCAGACGGCTCGCCACCTCGATCGAGCCCGAGGGCGCACAGCCCGCAAGGGTTAGAAAGGCTGAAAAGAGGACGCGCTTCAGGCCGCGCCGCCGCGGCGCCCGCGCGATCACGCGCGCCACCCGGAGACGCGCAAGACAAAAGAGGCCGCACACTCAGCCAAATCGCGCGCACCACACCGCGCTCCGCTCGTCCCGTGATCCACCGCCCTGACGCCTTTTGATTGTCGTTGAGGCGAGGTTTAGAAACGGAGTGAGGCGACAACGTGCGCCGAATGCGGCGAGAATGTGGCGGGGCTACCGCTGCGAGCGCGCCATGAAGGCGAGCCGCTCGAAAAGCGCCACGTCCTGCTCGTTTTTCAAAAGCGCCCCGTGGAGCTTCGGCAGGGCGTTCTTGCCGTCGCGCCGCAGATCCTCGGCGCTCATATCCTCGGCCAAAAGCAGCTTGAGCCAGTCGATCACCTCGCTCGTGGAAGGCTTTTTCTTCAGCCCCGCCGTCTCGCGGATCTCGTAGAACTGGGTGAGCGCG
>JBCBME010000584.1:0-1087 GCA_039822945.1 Pseudomonadota bacterium | reverse complement strand
CGATCCCCTTGATCGCGGGCCAATCGAGCGTCTTGCCCGGGCCCTCATAGGGCTCCGCGCCCCGTGCCACGGCGTGATCAAAGGCGTGCTGGGCATTCACAACGCGCCAGCCCATGGAGGGCGCGCAGGGCCCGTGTTCCTCGATAAAGGCTGCGGCATGGGAGCTCGGCTCGGCGTTGAGGATGTAGGTGATATCCCCTTGCTGCCAGAGCTCGACGGCCTTTGATTTGTGCGTGGCGGTGTGGGTGTAGCCCATGCGGCGGAACGTGTCGCGGAGCGCGTCCGGATCGGGATGGGCGAATTCGACGAACTCGAATCCGTCGGTGCCCGCGGGGTTCTCATCAGTAATTGTGGCTCTCGGTGCGTCGTGGGGGAACGGGCCCATGGGGAACTCCTCTGCGTCTCCCGCCAGATTTAGCCGCACAAATGCGCACTTTCTCCGCAAAGGGCGGCAAAATACTTAAAAATGCGCGTATAAATTGCGTGTTTACTATTTTTCGCGCAGAGATTTTCCATGGACGCACTTGACAGTACAGATATTCGGCTCCTCGGGGCCCTGCAGAAGAACGCGCAGCTCACCACCCATGAATTGGGGGAGAAGCTCGGCCTGTCGGCGTCCCAGACCGGGCGCCGGCGTCAGAGGCTCGAGGCGGCGGGGTATATCCGCCACTACACGGCGCGCCTTGCGCCTGGGCATCTCGGGCTTGATGTGCAGGCTTTCATACAGGTGCAGATGGCGTCGCAAGTGCCCGAAGAGGCCAAGGATTTCCTGCGCGCAGTGCGCGGCCGCAAGGAGATCGTGAGCGCCTGGACGCTGACGGGAGAGGCTGACTACCTCCTGCGCGTCTTCACCCCCGATCTCGCGCGGCTCAATCTTCTCATCCACGATTTCCTGTTGCCCATGCGCGCGGTCGCCCGCGTGCAAAGCCAGATCGTGATGGACCAACCCAAAGCAGATGCGGGGCTTCCGCTATGACCGAATTTCTCTTTCAGGCGGCGCTCTACCTCGGGGCGGGGCTCATCGCGGTGCCGCTGGCGATGTATTTCAAGCTGGGCTCTGTCCTTGGCTACCTCATTGCGGGGCTCT
>JBCBME010000583.1:0-1094 GCA_039822945.1 Pseudomonadota bacterium | reverse complement strand
CGGCCATGAGGAAGGGGTCGGGCGAGACGCCCAGCGTCGTTGCCATCTCGATGCCCACTGGAGCGGCCACGATGGTGGTGGCGGTGTTGTTGAGCACGTCCGAAAGGGTCATCGTCACGAGCATCAGCACGGTGAGGATCGCCCAGGCGGGCAAGCCTTCGGTTAATGCAATGAGCGCGCCTGCGAGCAGTTCCGTGCCGCCGGAGGCCTCGAGCGCCGCCCCGAGCGGGATCATCGATCCCAGCAGCACGACGACGGGCCATTCGATGTGATCGTAGATCTCGCTCAGCGGCAGGATCCGAGTCAGCACGTAGCCCACCACCACGAGGCCGAGTGCGATAGGCAGGTAAATGAGCCCGAAGGAGGCCGCCACGACAGCCGCCACGAAGAGCCCGATGGCCAGCCATGTCTTGGTGTCTTGTGTCACGGCAAGCCCACGATCCGCGAGGGGCAGCACGCCGAGCCATTCGGTGACGTCCTGCGCGGCCTCGCTCGGGGCCAGCAGCAGGAGGATGTCGCCGGTCTGAACCGCGGTCTTCCGGATCTGCTTGGTGATGCGGCGGCCGCGCCGAGAGATGCCCATGAGCACGGTCTGTTGACGCCAGGCGAGGCCCACGCTCTGGGCCGTCTTGCCGCGGATGCGTGCGCCTTCGGGCACCACGACCTCGAGCAGCGTGAGGCCTTCGCCGCCTGCCTTGAGCCTTTCCTCGCGTTTTTTGTCGGCGAAGGTGAGCTTGAGCGCGGTGCGGAAGTCGTCGAGCGCCTCGGGCCCGGCCTCGATCACGAGCGCGTCTCCGGCGGCGAGTTTGACGTTTTGCGCGGTGCCGTAGCGGCGCTTGCCGTTTTGGACGAGCCCGAGGATCGCGACATCTGCCTTGTCGGCAGCGTCATAGAGGTCGCGCACGCGCTGTCCGAGGAGATCGCTGCCATCGGGGATCGTGAGTTCGGCCACATAGGCGGCGTAATCCTCGGCGATGGAGCCCGCGCCCTGACCCTCGCGGGTGGGAATGAGCCGCCAGCCCACGAGGGCCACGAAGGCGATACCCGCAATGGCCGCCACACCGCCCACGGGCGCGAAATCGAACATGCGGAAG
>JBCBME010000582.1:0-1121 GCA_039822945.1 Pseudomonadota bacterium | reverse complement strand
CATCGACCGCTCCCAGATCGTGAACGTGGCCTATGAGGGCACGACGGAAGCCTCGCGCACTATGTTTGCGCAATACGGCTCCATGGCGCCCTTCATCGATGCCATCGTGGAGGCAGGCTACGAGCTTCCCGGTCGCGCCGATGTCGAGGCTGGCCAGGCGCTGATCGAGGCCGAAGGCTGGGTGCGTGACGGCGACTATTACATGAAGGATGGTGAGACACTCGGCGTCGAGATCCACGTGAACTCGGCCTCCACCGAATATACGCGCACCATCGACGTCGTCGTCGAACAGCTCCAGCGCGCCGGGGTCGATGCCCGCGCGGTGCCCGTGGAAAACGGCGTCTTCTGGGGTGAGGTGCTGCCCTTCGGCGCCTTCGAGATGAGCTATTCGTGGCTCTCCTGCGGCTCGGTGAACGAGCCTTGGGCCTCCATGGGTCGCTACAACTCGCGGGACGTCGTGCCCGTGGGCGAGCGTTCACCCGGCTTCAACAATACCTCGCGGTGGGACGGTCCAGCAGCCGATGCCTACACGGCCATCGTGGACCAGATCGCCACGAAACCCCTCGGCGATCCTGAGGTGCCCGGCTTGGTGGCGGAAGCCTATCAGTACCTCGATGCAGAGATGCCGTTCATTCCGCTGGCTCAGGCCTCCAAGCTCATTCCGTTCAACACGACCTATTGGACGGGCTGGCCGACGTCGGAGAACTACTACAACCACCCGTTCTTCTGGTGGGGCCACACGCACCAGATCATCCACAATCTGGAGCCTGCGGGCTGATAACCAGCAGCCGGGCTGTGGCCCGGCTCTGAGACCACGCGTTGGGCGTCTTCCGCGATGCCCAACGCGCCTCACCCGGCGCCAAAGACCGGGCTGACACGAAGGGAGACTACCCATGGGCCGCATCCCGAGGGACTACCTGATCAACCGGCTCACCACGCTGGTCCTCACCGTTCTCATCGCCGCCACGATCATCTGGATCATTCCGCGGCTCTCGCCGGTGGACCCTGCAGAGATCGCCTTGGGCCGGATGGCCGCAGGCGCTGGCACCGTGGCCAATTCCGAGGAAATCCTCGCGCAGCTGCGGGCGCAGATGGGGATCGATCAGCCCTTTATCGTTCAG
>JBCBME010000581.1:0-1123 GCA_039822945.1 Pseudomonadota bacterium | reverse complement strand
GCCGGGCCTCCAGCTCTATGATTGCGGCACGATCGATGCCTCGGCCTATGCCAGTAACCATGGCACGCCCTATCAGCTTTATGCCGGTGTCGCGCTCGAGGCGCAGCACTGGCCGGGGGCGACAACGAACCCCGCATTCCCTCGCATCGAATACGGCCCCGGCGCGCGCTACCACCAGATCACGCGCTGGTCGTTTACCGCCTGACGACCCCGCGAGACGCGGTTAGCCGTCCGTCTGAGAGAGCACGGCAGCCGCGGGCGTGCGGCCCTGCGTAACATCGCGGTACCACGCGATGATGAGCGCGCGCTCGTCTTCCTGCATGCGCGAGAAGTTGGCGGGCGGCATGGCGTGGCTGACGCCCGACTGCAGGTAGATGCCGCGGGCATGGCGCGCGATATCGAGCGGATCCTCGAGATGCACGCCCTTCGGCGCCCAGTAGAGCCCGGCCCAGGCGGGCTCGGCGGCATGGCACATCGAGCAGCGGATGGTGACGGCCTCGGCCACCTCCTCAAACGCGGGATGCTCGGCAAAGCGGAGCTCGGCGGCCGTCATCTCCCGCGCGGTGGCCTCGCGGCCCGCGGTGGAGATCCAGATGATGGCGAGGAAGATCACGGCCGTCGCCGCCCATGTCCAATTCGGGCGGCCCTGACGGGCATGCATCGTGTTGAAATAGTGCCGGATCGTGACGCCCATCAAAAAGACAAGACAGGCCCCGGCCCAGGCGTATTCCGTGCCAAAAGCCAGCGGGTAGTGGTTGCTCAGCATCAGGAAGATGACTGGCAGCGTGAGGTAGTTGTTATGCGTCGATCTCAGCTTGGCGATCTTGCCGTATTTCGGATCAGGCGTGCGGCCCGCGATGAGATCGGCCACCACGACGCGCTGGTTGGGCATGATGATGAAAAAGACGTTGCCCGACATGATCGTGGCCGTGAACGCGCCCAGATGCAAAAGCGCCGCGCGGCCCGTAAAGACAGACGTGTAGAACAGCGCCATACCCACGATGACCCCGAAGAGCGCGAGCATCATGAGCTGCGGATACTCGCCGAGCTTTGACTTGCACAGCAGGTCATAGACGATCCAGCCGAAGGCGAGCGAGGCAACCGAGAGCGCAATCGCCTGCCA
>JBCBME010000580.1:0-1136 GCA_039822945.1 Pseudomonadota bacterium | reverse complement strand
GGATCGGGCGGCTCTGTCCAGGGCTGGCCCATCCCCTCGAGCGGGATTTGAGGAGGCTGACCCCTCCTGGATCACGCCGCAGGCCGTGGCCGCGCGGATCAACTGGGCCATGCGCAGCCCCGCGCGTCTCACCGATGCGCTGCCCGATCCGCGCGAGATGCTGCGCCTCGTCGCCGGAGACCGCGCGCCGGGGGAGCTCACCTTTGCGGTCGGTGCCGCCGAAGACCGGAAGGTGGGCGTGGGGCTCGTTCTCGCCTCGCCGACATTTCAACGTGTGTGAGGACGCGCCATGATGGACCGCCGCAAATTCCTGACCTCTGCCGTCCTCGGCTGCTCCGCGGCGGCAAGCCCGCTCGTCACACCGCTCACGCTGGCGTCTGCCCCGTGGGAGGGGCGGCTCGTCGTCATCATCCTGCGCGGGGCGCTCGACGGGCTCGATGCCGTGCGCCCGCTGGGGGATCCGGGCTATCTCGCGCTGCGGGAGGGGCTTCTCGAGACGGGGGCCGAGGATCACGGCCTCGACGGGTTTTTCGCGCTGCATCCGGGCCTTTCACCGCTCGTGCCGCTCTGGCAGGCGGGGGAGCTGTCTGTCGCCCACGCCACCTCCACCCCCTACCGCGACAAGCGCAGCCACTTTGACGGGCAGGCCATTCTCGAGGCCGGCGCTTGGGCGCGGGGTGGTGACATCCCCGTCGACGGCTGGGTCAATCGCCTGCTCCAGATCGCACCGGGGGTCGAGGCCCGCACGGCGTTTTCGGTGGGCCGTGAGCGCATGCACCTTTTGGCGGGGGCCGGGCCCCACGCCACATGGCTCCCCAAGACCGAGCTCGCGCTTTCCGCCCAGGCCCAGCAGCTCCTCGAGCTCGTCTACCACGAGGATCCGCTCTTCCGTGATGCCGCCCGGCAGGCGGGGGAGATCATCGCCGATGTCGATGCCGCCCCCATGATGGAGGAGGAGGACGAGGCCGCGATGGGCTCCATGATGGATGGCATGGCGGGCGGGCCGGGGCTCGGGCGCTTCACCGGCGAAGTGGCGCGCTTCGTGGTGGAACAGCTCCGCCTCGAAACCCGCATCGCCGCGTTCTCCCTCGGCGGGTGGGACACCCATTCGGGCCAGAGCGCCGCGCTCAATCGAG
>JBCBME010000579.1:0-1153 GCA_039822945.1 Pseudomonadota bacterium | reverse complement strand
CCGGGTTGTCCGGGATGCCCCGCTCCGGCCACACCTCAAGCGCTGCGCGGAACGCATCCGCGAGCGCGTCCTCCGCCCGGGCGATGTCGCTGGAGCCCGCGGCGAGGATCGCCAGGAGCTTACCGTAGGAGGCGCGCGCGACGTCTTCCGCGCGCGCCTCGGCCTCGGTCACCGGGCCTACTCGGTCGGCATCGCCGAGGGGCGCACCTCGATGAGACCGTAATGCGCCGTCGGGCACTTCTCGGCCCAGGCCAGTGCGGCATCGAGGTCGGGCACGTCGATGACGAAGTAGCCGCCCAACTGCTCCTTGGTGTCCGCATAGGGTCCGTCCTGCACCCGCCGCTGGCCGTCCTTCAAGGTGATCACGGTTCCGGTCATGGAGGGCTGGAGCCAGTCGGTGTCCACGAAGACGCCCGCGTCCTTGAGATCCTGGATATAGGCACCGAAGATCGCGAGTTGCTCTTGCATGTCGTCCTCGCTCACATCTGCCCAGGCGCTTTCGTCATTGTAAAGAAAGAGGGTGTAACGCATTGTACTTACTCCTTGATCTGCGTCGCTCAGGCCGCCGTCACGGCGTTGGAGATGTTGGTCAGGCCCTTCTCGTAAGTTTTGCCGAGAAACCCGTCCATGAAAAGTCCGATGACCCGGCCGATGGGATTCATCCCGAATTCGGACGTCGTGGACCAGACCACCTTGGTGCCGCCCTCGACCGGGGTCAGGGTGAAGGTCTGCACCGGCTGGCCCATGGACCCGAGGTCGATGAGGTTGGTGACCGACCGGTTCTCCTCCATTGCCGTGATCGTCTGCGTTCCCTTTCCATCCTTGCCATCGAAGGCGAAGGTGGAGCCGACGCCATAGTCGGGTCCGCTGAAGGCGATCTTCAGCGCCGGATCCGCGTCGAGATAGGGATTGATCTTCTGAAAGCCGCGGTTGGAGGCGAGAAGCGGGAAGATCTCTTCCGGGCTGGCGTCGATGATCGCCGACCGCTCCACGGTTGCGCTGCCGGGCAGTGCGTAGGGCAGGGCCGCCACGGTTGCTGCGATTGCGCCGCCTGCGAGGATGAAGGTGCTGAGTGCCATTGGTCTGTCTCCTGTTGGATCCGAAAGCCCATCGCTTTCACCCCCATGACGAGGCGGGAGCCTTTCAATCGACA
>JBCBME010000578.1:0-1165 GCA_039822945.1 Pseudomonadota bacterium | reverse complement strand
GCTCCAGAAGGTCGTCGACACGCTCATCATTATCCCGAACCAGAACCTCTTCCGCCTCGCCAACGAGAAGACCACCTTCACGGAAGCCTTCTCCATGGCCGACGACGTCCTCTATCAGGGCGTCAAAGGCGTGACCGATCTGATGGTGAAGCCTGGCCTCATCAACCTCGATTTCGCCGATGTCCGCTCCGTCATGGACGAGATGGGCAAGGCCATGATGGGCACGGGCGAGGCCGAGGGCGAGGATCGCGCGATCCAAGCCGCTGAAAAGGCCATCGCCAACCCGCTCCTCGACGAAATCAGCCTCAAGGGCGCCAACGGTGTTCTCATCAACATCACGGGCGGCTACGACCTCACGCTCTTTGAGCTCGATGAGGCCGCCAACCGCATCCGCGAAGAGGTGGATCCCGACGCCAACATCATCGTGGGCTCGACGCTCGACACCGCCATGGAGGGCATGATGCGCGTGAGCGTTGTGGCCACCGGCATCGACGCCGCCGAGACGCATTCCGACATCCCGCTCCCGCGCCGCTCGCTGTCGACGCCGATCCCGGCGCCTGTGCGCGCCCCGGCGGAAGAGGCCGTGGAGGCCGAGATCGAAGCGCCCGCCGCCGCTGTCGAGGCTGAAGAGCCCGAGCTCTTTGAAACCGAGGCCTTCACGCCCGAGCCCGAGACGGAAGTCGCCGACCTCTTCACGGCCAAGGAAGAAGAGGCAGCAGAGGTGCCCGAGCCGGTCTTCCAGGCTGAGCCCGTGCCTGCGCCGCCGGTCTTTGAGGAAGAAGAGCCCGCAGCGGCCTTCGTCGCGCCGTCGCGTCCGGCACCTGGCACGCCTTCGCCCGAGGCGCTCGCCCGGCTTCAGTCGGCCGTGTCCAAGCAGCCGCGCCCGGCGGCCCCCGCGGCCTCCGGTGAGAAGGCCCGCTTTGGCATCAACTCCCTCATCGGTCGCATGACCGGGGCCTCTGACGCAGCCGAGCCGCAGGTCGCACGCCAGCAGCCGCCGGTGCAGGGCTACCAGGAAGAGGCCGAGCCCAACCCCGAACAGGAGCGGATCGAAATCCCCGCCTTCCTGCGCCGCCAGGCAAACTGAAACAAACTGCAACAGCAGGTGAAAGCGTCGCCAAATTGGCGGCGCTTTTTCTTTGTAAAATCAGCGCGCTATAGATTT
>JBCBME010000577.1:0-1167 GCA_039822945.1 Pseudomonadota bacterium | reverse complement strand
CGGGGGGCAAAGCTGGCTGAGCCACGCAACCCTCGCCACCGGCCTCTGGTCCCCCGATCAGCGCACCTATGGGGCCGCGCTCGTCAGTGGGCGCCAGTCGCTCTTTCACATCGCACAGCAAAACGGATTTGAGACGGTGGCCGTGATGCCCGCAATCACGCTCGATTGGCCGGAGGCTGACTTCATGGGGTTCGACCGCGTGCTTGCCGCCGACGACCTTGGCTACGGGGGGCTGCCCTTCAACTGGGTCACGATGCCGGATCAGTTCACGCTCAGCGCCTTTGAAGAGCGCGTGTACAAAAGTCGCCAAGCGCGGCCATTTTTTGTACAAATCGCCCTCATCTCCTCCCACGCCCCATGGACGCCGGTTCCGACGCTTGTCCCTTGGGCCGACATCGGGGACGGACAGATCTTTGACGAGGTGGCGCAATCCGGCGACCCGCCGGAGGTGGTCTGGCGCGACCGGGACCGGGTGCGCGATCAGTTTCGGCAAGCCGTGGATTACAGCCTTCGGGCGATGGGCTCGTTCATTGCGCGGCACGCGGAGGCGCCGCCGCTCTTCATCGTGCTGGGCGACCACCAACCCGCGCTCTTTGTCTCCGAGGATAAGGGCTTTGACGTGCCCATCCACATCATTGGTCCCCCTGACCTTGTGGCGCGCTTTGCCGACTGGGGCTGGCAGGAGGGGCTGATCCCCGCATCTGACGCGCCCGTGCTGCGCATGGACGCGTTCCGCAATCGCTTCCTCGAGACGTTCTCCAGCGTCAGCCCTTGACCGCGCCCGCCATGATCGCGCTCACGATCAGCCGTTGAAGCGCGAGAAACGCGGCAATCGCGGGCAGCACCGTGATTACGCAGGCCGCGGCGAGGAGCTGTGTCGTCGATGCGCTCGTGGAGCCAGCATAGTTGAAGATCGCAACTGAAATCGGCTGCAGCCTGTCTTGCGACAAGAGGATGAAGGGCACGAGAAACTGCGACCACCCCATCAGCATGTTCAGAATAAAGGCCGAGGCCATGCCCGGCGCCGCCAACGGCAGCGTCACGAAGAAGAGAATGGACGGGGCGGAGCACCCGTCGATCGCGGCGGCCTCCTCCAGCGATCGTGGGATCGCGTCAAAGGCCGCCTTCAGCATCCACACCGAAAGGGGCACGCCGAGCGCCATGTAG
>JBCBME010000576.1:0-1167 GCA_039822945.1 Pseudomonadota bacterium | reverse complement strand
AGCTCGCCCGGGCATGGGCCGCAGGCAGCGGATGGGAGCGGCGCGGCGGCAGGAGGCAGAAGACCGGCGCGATGTAGATGTCAGATCGCCTGAGGCCGACGAGCGCCAGCGCCTTGTCGATCACGCGGTTGAAGGGGATGTTGGGGAGGTAGCCCGTGCGCGACAGCTCTGCGTGATGCGCCCGGGCGGAGGGCGCGTCGAG
The DNA here is from genome assembly GCA_039822945.1 of Pseudomonadota bacterium. Lineage (GTDB taxonomy): Bacteria > Pseudomonadota > Alphaproteobacteria > Rhodobacterales > Rhodobacteraceae > Shimia_B. The sequence continues at coordinate 965 of JBCBME010000576.1, read as the reverse complement.
CCAGTCCTTTGACATGAGCATCGGCCCTTCCGGATTGCCGGAGGTGAGCTGGATCGGAGACACGTAGTCGCCATCGAACCCCGCTTCAGCGAGGGTGGTGTAGCCTGGCAGCCGGAAGGCGCGGCGGGCGGTGATGGCGTCGCGGCTCATCATACCCTTGCGCCGTGCCAGACCTGAGTTGCGCGATAGTAGGCTTTGCAAAGAGGAAAAACGAACACTGCAGCAAGCGCCAGCACAAAGCTATCTGAGCCCATCCGCTCCCGCAGCACTGTGGCCATTGCAAGAAGTACGGCGAAATACAGAAGAAGCCATCTCGCGAGCACCGGAAGCCTTGCCATCAAGCCTTGGTCAGCGGACCTCTTTTTGAAATACCGTCTGCAGGCTGGTGCAAAACAAAGGATGAGGAAGAAACCCACCAATGCCCCGATCAGAGGGGCGGTAGCGCCTGACTCCATCGATGCTAGTCCTCCAAGACCAAAGGCAAAACCAAACGAAAGCACCACCCCTAGAATAGCTAAGAGAAGACAGCGGGGATCAGCACTATGAACGCGATGGAGGCGGTGAACACGATCATAGGTTGCGGATGTGAGCCCCATATCTGCCGCTCGCTGGCGTGCTGCTTCGATATCTATAGGCATGGAAGCTTCGCCCGATGGTAGCACGGCCCAGCGCTCTCTCCGTCATACGGAAAGGCGCCTTTCTGCCGGCTGTGGTCGGGCGCGGCCCTCATCTAGAGATCCATGAGGAGGCGGCGCGGGTCTTCTAGCGCTTCTTTGACGCGGACGAGGAAGGTCACGGCGCCTTTGCCGTCTACGATGCGGTGGTCGTAGCTGAGCGCGAGGTACATCATCGGGCGGATCTTCATCTCGCCGCCGATGACCATGACGCGGTCCTGGATCTTGTGCATCCCGAGGATCCCCGATTGTGGCGGGTTCAGGATCGGCGAGGACATGAGCGAGCCGTAG
>JBCBME010000575.1:0-1250 GCA_039822945.1 Pseudomonadota bacterium | reverse complement strand
CGCCGGGCCCATAGGCCGACCAATCCACAAAGCGCAGAGACATGCCCGCCATCACCACCACGAGCCCCGCGAAGACCGCTGTCACCTGCCAGGGCAGCCGCCCGAGGAGAAAGCCCACGGCGAAGGTGACGGCGTTGCCCATGATCATGACGCGTCTCCTCCCAGATGGCCCGGCAGGTTGTTGGCCCAGGCGCTGATCGTGCCCGCGCCGAGGCAGACGACCATGTCGCCCTCCTTGGCTTGCTCCTTGACGAGACGGATGAGGTCGGCCTCGCTTTCGATGGCGCGGGCGTGGCGGTGGCCCGAGCGGATGAGACCGGAGACGAGGCTGTCGCGGTCAGCGCCTTCTATGGGGTCCTCTCCGGCGGCGAAGACCTCGGCGATGGCCACGACGTCGGCATCGTTGAAGCAGGCGCAGAAATCCTCGAAGAGCGAGTGGAGGCGCGTGTAGCGGTGGGGCTGGTGGACGGCGATGATGCGGCCGTCGCTTGCCTGCCGCGCGGCCTTGAGGACGGCGGCGATCTCCACCGGGTGGTGGCCGTAATCGTCGATGATGGTGACGCCGCCCACTTCGCCCACCTTGGTGAAGCGGCGGTTGACGCCCTTGAAGCCCTCGAGCGCGCTACGGATCTCATCGGCTTTCATGCCGAGATGGCGCGCGACGGCGATGGCGGAGAGCGCGTTTGAGACGTTGTGGTCGCCCGGCATGGGCAGCGTGAGGCCCTCGATGACCAGCCCCTCGGCCTGGAGGGCCACGTCGAAATGGGCGGTCCCGGCCTTGTAGTGGAGATTGACGGCGCGCACGTCGGCCTGGGCGTTGAAGCCGTAGGTGAGGACGCGGCGATCGGTGATGCGGCCCACGAGCGCCTGCACCTCCGGGTGGTCGATGCAGCAGACGGCGAGGCCGTAGAACGGGATGTTGGAGACGAATTCGAGGAAGCCCTGACGGAGCGTGTCGAAGTCGCCCCAATGCTCCATGTGCTCGGGATCGATATTGGTGACGATGGCGATGGTGGCTGGCAGGCGATTGAAGGTGCCGTCGCTCTCGTCGGCCTCCACCACCATCCACTCCCCCTGCCCTGTCCGCGCGTTGGAGCCGAAGGCGTGAATGATGCCGCCGTTGACGACGGTGGGGTCGAAGTTGCCCGCGTCGAGGAGGGTGGCGACCATGGTGGTGGTCGTCGTCTTTCCGTGGGTGCCGGCGACGGCGATGTTTGATTTCATGCGCATGAGCTCGGCCAGCATCTCGG
>JBCBME010000574.1:0-1259 GCA_039822945.1 Pseudomonadota bacterium | reverse complement strand
GTGATCATCGATCCGATTGGCCTTGCCCCCCTCTTTGCCGCCCTCACGCAGGGGATGGAGACGCGCGCCCGCCGTGCCATCGCGATAAGATCGTGCGTTGTGGCAAAGAGGGGGGCAAGGCCAATCGGATCGATGATCACGAAAAGCGTGGCAAAGGCCGTGATGTAGAAGGCAGGGTCCATTGCTCAGACCAACGCTGCGCGCCGCGGGCAGAAGGCGTGATCACGCATTTTCCATGGCCTCCAGCGTCTCGAGCGCGGCCATCCAGAGGGCCTCGGCACGGGCCATGGCGTCTTCGACCTCGGCAAACTTCTTTTGCCAGACAGCGCGGTCGCTGGCGCGCTCGGGGTCGTAAAGTGTCGGATCTGCGAGTTTTTCCTGAAGTTTGGCGTGCATCTCGGTGAGCTTTTCGATCCGCGCTTCGCATTTGCGGGCCTCGGAGCGTGCATTGGCGATGGCATCTTTCGAAGGCTTGGGGGCCTTGGGCCTTTTTTCCTTCGGTGCGGGCGCTTGCAGCAGGAACCGGCGGTAGGCCTCGAGATCCTCGTCGTAGGGCTCCACGGTGCCATCTGACACGAGCCAAAGACGGTCGGCCACGAGCCCCAGAAGGTGCATGTCGTGGCTCACGAGAATGACAGCGCCTTTGTAGGCTGCGAGTGCCTCTACGAGCGCTTCGCGGCTTTCCATGTCGAGGTGGTTTGTGGGCTCATCGAGGATGAGCATGTGCGGCGCATCGAGCGTGGTCAGCAGCAACGAGAGCCGCGCCTTTTGCCCCCCTGACAGTCGGCCCACTTCGGTTTCAGCCTGTTCGGGGCCAAGGCCAAACCCCGCGAGAAGCGGGCGCAGCCGGCCCGGGAGCCAATCAGGGCGGAGCGCGCGCAGATGATCGAGGGGCGTGCGATCAAGCTCGAGTTCATCGACCTGGTGCTGGGCAAAGTACCCGATGCGCAACTTGCCGGCCTTGGTGACGCGGCCTTGCTCCGCGCTCAGCCGGTCTGAGAGGAGCTTGGCGAGGGTGGACTTGCCTTGACCGTTTTTGCCAAGAAGCGCGATGCGATCATCCTGATCGATGCGCAGCGACAGGCGTGAGAGCACCGGGTCGCCGCCGTATCCGACGGCGGCACCGTCGAGGTTGATGATGGGCGGTGAGAGTTCCTCGGGCTCAGGAAAGCTGAAGCGGCTGCGTGCCTCGGCTTCTGGAGCGGAGATGATGTCCATCTTCTCGAGCGCCTTGATGCGGGCCTGCGCCTGCTTGGCCT
>JBCBME010000573.1:0-1271 GCA_039822945.1 Pseudomonadota bacterium | reverse complement strand
CTCGAGGCGCAGCTCATCGACCGCAACGTCACGATCGAGCTGACGAAGCCTGCCGCCGAGTGGCTCGCTGACAAGGGCTATGATGATCGCATGGGCGCACGCCCCCTGGGCCGCGTGATCCAGGAGCACATCAAAAAGCCGCTCGCCGAGGAGCTCCTCTTTGGCAAGCTCGCCAAGGGCGGCAATGTGAAGGTGGGCGTGAAGGACGGAAAACTCGATCTGCGCATCGAAAAGCCGGAGAACCGGCGGCTCGGCGGCGGTGAGGACAAACCGCCCCTTCTCACAGCAGAGTAATGTCATGGCATGCCCCGGGTTCGACCCGGGGCTTCCGCTTTCTAGGCCTGCTGTTCGCGCTGGCGCCATTGGCCATGGCAGCAGAGCCCGAGCTTTCTCTCCCGCTCGACTGCACGCTGGGAGAGACGTGCTTTCTACAAGCCCTCTTCGACCATGACCCCACAGAGGCCGCCGTCGAGTACGCCTGTGGGACCCTCACCCGCGACACCCACGGCGGCACGGATTTCGCGCTGCAGGACATGGCCGCAATGCGCGCAGGCGTGGACGTGCTGGCCGCAGCACCCGGCGTCGTGCAGGGCACCCGCGACCGCCACGCCGACATCATGGCCACCGATCCGGCCGCAGACTTCGGGGAAGAGAAATGCGGCAACGGCGTCGCCATCCGCCACGGCGACGGCTGGGTTACGCAGTACTGCCATATGAAGCTCGGTTCGATCGCGGTCGAAGAAGGCGACGTGGTGGAGGCTGGCACCCCCCTGGGTGAAGTCGGGCTCTCCGGCCTCACCACCTTCCCGCACCTCCACTTCTCCCTTTTCAAGGACGGCGCGGACGTCGATCCCTTCGCAGCCAACTTCACCCAATGCGGTGACGCGCAGACGAGCCTCTGGCAAGCCGACATCACCCCCGCCCCGGCTGGCTTCCTAAAGATGGGCTTCGCCCGCGGCGCTCCCGATTTCGAGGCCATGAAGGACGACCTGCAAAGCGTCGAGACACTCAGCCAGACAGCGCCCATCGTCATCTGGGTCTCAGGCTACGGCGCGCGCGCAGGCGACATCCTCGATATCCGCATCACACACCCGGCAGGCACATTCCACGAACGCACCGAGGTGATGGAACGCAGGCAAGAAGTCTGGCAGCGCTTCTCCGGGCGTCGTTACACCAACACGCCCTGGCCGCGCGGACCCTACACCGCGACACTCACCTACGCGCGAGATGGCGCAACGCTGGCAGAACAAAGCCTCACCGTGAGCATCCCA
>JBCBME010000572.1:0-1280 GCA_039822945.1 Pseudomonadota bacterium | reverse complement strand
CCGCCAGATGGTGGTGTAGGCCTCGAGCAGCGCCTCTTCGGCGGCGGCGCTATCCTCGAGGATGTGCAGGCAAAGCCCGAAGAGCGTGGCCGATGTCGCCTCATAGATCTGATCGAACGCCTCCCGCTCCCCCAGGGCCATGCGCGTGAGCACGCCTTCGAGCTCTGCTTTGGTCATCATGGTGTGGGGCTTTCCACAGGGCGACGTCGCATGGGCCTAGCGTCTCTTGTGTTTGGGCAAATCGGCCTCGGATCGCGGGGGCGCCGTGGCGGGCAGAAGCTCCAGCAGATCGCGGGCCTCACTCGGAAGGTCTTGCGCCTCAAGCGGTGTATCCCCGGCGACGAGTGTTTTCTTCTCAAACGGGTCAACGCGGTGATCGTAGAGCTCGCCCGTGCCGTCAAAGTAACGGATGAGGCGGTGGGTGGCACTGCGAACGCTCTGGCTGATGCGGGGCACATTGGGCCGCGCCTTGAGCGGCACCCGAAAGGATGAGATCGCGTGGCCGCGCCCTGGAGCGCCTTGTAAAAGCGGCCAGAGGCTTTGCCCGTCAAGCGGATGCGGTGCCTCCCCGCCGATGATCTCCAAAAGCGTCGGATAGATATCGAGGAGCGAGACAGGCGCGGCACTGCGCCCCTCGGGCACGCCCGGCCCCGCCATGAGGAGCGGCGCCGCTCCTCATGGCGGGGCCGGGCGTGCCCGAGGGGCGCAGTGCCGCGCCTGTCTCGCTCCTCGATATCTATCCGACGCTTTTGGAGATCATCGGCGGGGAGGCACCGCATCCGCTTGACGGGCAAAGCCTCTGGCCGCTTTTACAAGGCGCTCCAGGGCGCGGCCACGCGATCTCATCCTTTCGGGTGCCGCTCAAGGCGCGGCCCAATGTGCCCCGCATCAGCCAGAGCGTTCGCAGTGCCACCCACCGCCTCATCCGTTACTTTGACGGCACGGGCGAGCTCTACGATCACCGCGTTGACCCGTTTGAGAAGAAAACACTCGTCGCCGGGGATACACCGCTTGAGGCGCAAGACCTTCCGAGTGAGGCCCGCGATCTGCTGGAGCTTCTGCCCGCCACGGCGCCCCCGCGATCCGAGGCCGATTTGCCCAAACACAAGAGACGCTAGGCCCATGCGACGTCGCCCTGTGGAAAGCCCCACACCATGATGACCAAAGCAGAGCTCGAAGGCGTGCTCACGCGCATGGCCCTGGGGGAGCGGGAGGCGTTCGATCAGATCTATGAGGCGACATCGGCCACGCTCTTCGGGCTTTGCCTGCACATCCTCGAG
>JBCBME010000571.1:0-1285 GCA_039822945.1 Pseudomonadota bacterium | reverse complement strand
AAGAAGCGGATCGCGGATGATGTGAAAAAGACGCTTCAGTCCGCCATCGCGAACGCGGAGAACAATCACGGCCTCGACGTGGACGAGCTGATCGTCGCGGAAGCCTGGGTCGGCAAGAACCTGGTGATGAAGCGCGGACGCCCCCGGGCCCGCGGCCGCTTCGGCAAGATCCTGAAGCCGTTCAGCCAGGTCACGATCAAGGTCCGTCAGGTGACCGATGAGGAGCAAGCATAATGGGTCATAAAGTAAACCCGATCGGCCTGCGCCTGCAGGTCAACCGCACCTGGGACAGCCGCTGGTATGCGGACACCAAGGAATACGGGAACCTTCTGCACGAAGATCTGCGCATCCGCGAGTTCATCAAGTCGAACGCGGCGCAGGCGGGTATCTCCCGCATCATCATCGAGCGTCCGCACCGCAAGTGCCGGGTGACCATCCATGCCGCACGGCCGGGTGTGATCATCGGCAAGAAGGGGGCGGACATCGAGGTGCTGCGCAAGAACCTTGCGAAGCTGACCGACAGCGAACTGCACCTCAACATCGTTGAGATCCGCAAGCCGGAGATCGACGCGGCGCTCGTGGCGGAAAACATCTGCCAGCAGCTCGAGCGTCGGGTGTCGTTCCGTCGCGCGCTCAAGCGCGCGGTGCAGAATGCGATGCGCATGGGTGCCCTGGGCATCCGCATCAACGCAGCCGGCCGTCTTGGCGGTGCGGAGATTGCGCGGACCGAATGGTATCGCGAGGGCCGGGTGCCCCTTCACACGCTCCGCGCGGACATCGACTACGCGCATGCGGAGGGCAAGACCGCCTACGGGATCATCGGTGTGAAGGTCTGGATCTTCAAAGGTGAGATCATGGATCATGACCCGTCTGCCCGCGACCGCCGTCACCAGGAATTGCAGGAGGGCGGCGCGCGTCCCGCGCGCTGAGCCCTTAGAGGAGAGAGAACATGCTTTCCCCAAAGCGCACAAAATTCCGCAAGCAGCATAAAGGCCGTATCCACGGCGAGGCGAAAGGCGGATCCACCCTCAACTTCGGCTCCTTCGGGCTGAAGGCGACGGAGCCGGAGCGGATCACCGCCCGGCAAATCGAAGCGGCCCGCCGGGCCATGACGCGGCATATGAAGCGTCAGGGCCGGGTGTGGATCCGGATCTTCCCCGACCTGCCGGTGACGGCAAAGCCCATCGAAGTTCGGATGGGTAAGGGTAAGGGTTCCGTGGACCGCTGGACCGCGAAAGTGAAGCCCGGACGCATCATGTTCGAGCTTGACGGTGTGACTGAGTCT
>JBCBME010000570.1:0-1288 GCA_039822945.1 Pseudomonadota bacterium | reverse complement strand
GCGCACAGAGCGCAGCACATCGGCGGCAGCCTCAAGCGCATCGATCTGGACCGTCAGCGCCGCGAGCTCCCGTTCCGCGTCCATGAGCCCGGCGCGCGCATCGCCAAGATCAGCGCGTGCCGCGGCCTGGGCAGGCGTGTCAAAGATCTGTGCGTCGTACTCCGTATTCTCGCCCACAATGGTGTATCTGAGGGCGGCCCCACCCACGTCCGGCCGGAACCCATCGCTGAGGTATGACGGCGGGAGAAGCACGACGAGCTCATGATCCCCGGCGGGCAAGGTCACAGTCGTTTCCGCCATGAGCCGCGCCCCTTGGGGAAAGACCTCCGCCGCGCTCACCGGAAACGAAAGTTCCACAACTTCTGCCGCTGCCATGCCCGGCAGGAGAAAAAGAACAACAAGCCCACGCATCAAAAAACCCTCCCGGTCGTTACCAGGAAGGTCCGTCATTCGAAGCTGTTAGGCAATATCAGCCCTTTTGCAGGCAGCGGTTCCCCAGCGTCTCAGCGATCTGCACAGCGTTGAGCGCCGCGCCCTTGCGCAGGTTGTCGCTGACGCACCAGAGGTTGAGCCCGTTTTCCACCGTGCTGTCCTGCCGAATGCGGCTGATGAAGGTGGCGTAATCGCCCACGCATTCCACCGGGGTCACGTAGCCTTTGTCCTCGCGCTTATCGATCACCATGATGCCGGGGGCCTCGCGCAGGATATCGCGCGCCTCGTCCTCGTCGAGGAACTCCTCGAACTCGATGTTGATGGCCTCGGAATGGCCCACGAAGACCGGCACGCGCACGCATGTCGCCGTCACCTTGATCGATGCGTCTACGATCTTCTTCGTCTCGGCCACCATCTTCCACTCTTCCTTGGTGGAGCCGTCCTCCATGAACTTGTCGATATGGGGGATGACGTTGAAGGCGATCTGCTTGGTGAACTGCTTGGGCGCCACCTCCGTCGTGGGGTTGTAGATGGCCTTGGTCTGATCCCAAAGCTCATCGAGCCCGCCTTTGCCCGCGCCGGACACTGACTGATAGGTCGACACGACAACACGCTTGATCCTTGCGCGGTCATGGAGCGGCTTCAGCGCCACCACCATTTGCGCGGTCGAGCAGTTCGGGTTGGCGATGATGTTCTTCTTGGAATACTGCTCCACCGCCTCCGGGTTTACTTCTGGCACGACAAGCGGGATGTCCGGGTCGTAGCGGTAGAGCGAAGAGTTATCGATGAGCTATGGGATCAGACCAAGGCCATCTACAACCCCACGACGGAGGTCGCGCCCAAGCAGTTCACCAAG
>JBCBME010000569.1:0-1312 GCA_039822945.1 Pseudomonadota bacterium | reverse complement strand
GTTTTCGCTGCCCACCCAGAACATGCTGGCCTTTTACGTGGAGCTTCCGGCCTTCGTGCTGCTCGGTCTCCTCTGCGGGATCGTGGCGGTGATCCTGATGCGCTCGATCTTCTGGTTTGACGATCTGGGGACGGTGGCGCACGGCCGCACGGGCTTGCCGCGCTGGACGCGGCCCATGATGGCGGGTGCCCTCCTCGGGGCGATCGCGATCTTTTACCCCCACATCATCGGCGTGGGTTACGAGACGACGACGGCCGCGCTCTCCGGCAATCTCCTCTTCCATGAGGTCGTGGTCTTCTGCCTCATCAAGATCTTTGCCGTGGCGATCACCATGGCAGGCCGCATGGGGGGCGGGGTCTTTTCCCCCTCGCTCATGGTGGGCGCGCTCACGGGGCTTGGCTTTGGGATCGTGGCCACGGGCATCTTCCCCGATGTGTCGGGGTCAGAGACGCTCTACGCGCTCGCGGGCATGGGCGCGGTAAGCGCGGCTGTGCTGGGCTCACCTATCTCCACGACGCTCATCGTCTTTGAGCTCACCGGAGACTGGCAGACCGGCCTTGCCGTCATGGTGGCGGTGTCGCTTTCCACGGCGCTCTCGGCCAAGCTCGTCGACCGGTCCTTCTTCCTCAGTCAGATCGAACGGCGGGGGGTGCACCTCGCCGCCGGGCCGCAGGCCTATCTCCTAGCCACGTTCGGCGTCATGCAGATCATGCGGCGCCCGGACCATCCGCGCGCAGCGGCCGAGGCGCGATGTCGGGAGCTCATCGATGAAAGCGTCTACGTCACCGAGACCGCGACGCTCGAGACGGCGATGCCCCTCTTTGAAGCTACCAATGAGGTCTTCCTGCCGGTCGTGTCACTGAAGGACGGGAAGCCCAACCTGATCGGCGCGCTCTTCCAGGTGGATGCCCTCCGCGCCTACAATCGCGCGCTCGCCGCCACCGCGGCTGAAGAACATTCCTGAGACGAAGACCGTGGGAGACCCGGGCCTCAGATCTTCTCCACCGTCACTTCGTCATGGCCAAAGGCCAGATGCTCGGCGATCTCGGCCACGCCCTCTTTCGGGGTCACGTAGCTCCAAACCGCGTTTTCCAGCGTCTTGCTCTTGGTGACGATATGGAAATAGCTCGCGTCCCCCTTGTGAGGGCAGTGCGTGCTTTTGTCGGACGCATCGAGGAACGCCATCGCGATGTCATCGCGCGGGAAGTAGATCACCTCCGGATAGCTGCCCTCGGCGAGCTCTAGCGCGTTCGCCGATTCCCCGATCACAGCGCCCCCCACGCGGACAGTCCATGTCCCCGGCGCCTTCCGA
>JBCBME010000568.1:0-1325 GCA_039822945.1 Pseudomonadota bacterium | reverse complement strand
TGACGCGCTCCCGCGTGATCCCGGCAAAATCGCTTAGCCGCACCACCTCGCCGCTCACGCCAATCGACAGCGCGGAGATCTCGGAGACGGTGTCGCTCCCCACCGGTCGCTGAAGGAGCTGTCGCCCGTCACCCCCGGTGATGTTGCCCGCCGAGACGATCTCGTCGGCTTCCACAAGCGCGCCCGCAATGGCCGCAGGCGGGATGCCGAGCGCTGTGCTCAGTGGCAGGTCCGGCTCGATGAAGAGCGCCTCTTCAGGCAGCCCCGCCAGCGCCACGTCCTTCACCCCGTCGAGCGCGAGGATCTGGCGTCTCAAAAAGGATGAGAGCTGGTGGATATCGGCATCCGAATACCCCTCCGCCGAGACTGCGTAGAAAAGGCCGTAAACGTCGCCGAAGGAGTCATTGACGTTGGGCGGGCGCGCCCCGTCGGGCAGCTCTGCCGCGTTCACGCGGTTGCGCAGCTTCGTCCAAAGCTGCGGGAGCTCATCCCCGCCATAGGTGTCCTGCATCGTGACGTTGATGATCGAGAGGCCCGGCTCGTTCAGCGTCTCGATCTGGTCCACCTCGCCCATCTTCTGGATCTCGGACTCGAGCGGCTCGGACACTTCGAGCGCCACCTCCTCCGCAGAGGCACCGGGATAGGGCGTGGCGACAACCGCCACCTTGATCGTAAAGGCCGGGTCTTCGAGACGGCCGAGATTGAGAAAGCCCCAGAGCCCGCCGAGAAGACACATCAGGATGATGAGCCAGGTGTAGATGGGCCGGTTGATGGCCCCGCGCGCGATATCCATGGTCTACCTCTCGAACCCGGCAAACCGCGTCACGGCATCGCCGTCGCTCAAAAGGGCCGCTCCCGCCGCCACGATCTCAGAGCCTGCCTCGATCCCTGCGAGGATCTGCACGGCACCGCTCCGGCTCGCACCGATCTCCACCGCTTGCAGGCGCACGGTGCCGGCCTCAGCGCCCGCGGGCTCAAACACCATCACGGAGGCCGCCCCCGCCGGGTCAAAGACCAGCGCCGAGGCCGGAATGATGAGCGCCTGCGCCTCATTGAGCATGCGCGCATAGACGGTGGCCGACGCGCCGGGCAGCAGGAAGAGGTCGTCGGGCGGCGCCATGCCCAGCGTCAGCCGGAACGACTGTCCGATCTGCGTGGTCTCCGCCACCACCTCCCGGAACTCGAGCGGGTAGCGCCGATCGCTGGCGGCAAACTCCACCTCGAGCATGACGTCCGGATCGCGCCCGGCCTGCTGAAAGAGCACCTCCGGCACCTCGATCTCCACCCGCAGGTCCGACATGTCGTGGAGCCGCACGACCGGCGTG
>JBCBME010000567.1:0-1328 GCA_039822945.1 Pseudomonadota bacterium | reverse complement strand
GACATGGCCGAGCGCTGCCTCCACGAGCTTGCTTTTCGGGTCGTCCATTGCCTCGGTCATTGTGCGGTCCTCTTCATTGGCTGCTGGACACGTAGGGCAAAGCCTGCTACCTCGCCACCTCCTGCTTTTATGCAACCAGATTAGAAAGGTGGTGAAAACCACATGCAGGTCAGTGTTCGCGACAACAATGTCGACCAGGCGCTCCGTGCGCTCAAGAAGAAGCTGCAGCGTGAAGGCGTCTTCCGCGAGATGAAGCTCAAGCAGCACTTCGAGAAGCCGTCGGAGAAGAAAGCCCGGGAAAAGGCTGAAGCGATCCGCCGTGCGCGCAAGCTCGCACGCAAGAAAGCCCAGCGCGAGGGGCTTCTCTAAGCACCCCGCCTGTTCAGGCGCTCAAGTCGCCCCGTTGCCATCCGGCAGCGGGGCTGTTTGTTTCTGAATTGGAAACAGTTTGTTTCCCAAAGCGCGCCAAGGACCCGAGCGACACGGTCAGGCCCTTGCGCCGAGACACGCAGCTTACTTTTGCAGCGCGTCGCGGATCTCCATGAGGAGATCTTTCTCGGTCGGGCCTGCGGGCTCTTCCGGCTTTTCCTCTTCAGGGGCGGATGCAGCGTCCTTGACGCGGTTGACGGCCTTCACAAGCAGGAAGACGACCCACGCGATGATCAGGAAGTTGATGACAGCCATGATGAAGCGGCCGTAGGCAAAGACAGCAGCGCCCGCCTCTTCGGCTGCACCGATGGAGGCGTATTCCCCCGCGCTCAAGAGCACATAGAGACCCGAGAAATCGAGCCCGCCGGTAAAGAGGCTGATGAACGGGTTGATGAGATCGGAGACGAGGCTCGACACGATGGCCGTGAACGCTGCTCCGATGATGATGCCCACGGCCATGTCCATGACATTGCCCTTGGCGATGAAATCTTTGAATTCCTTGATCATACCATTGATCTCCACTGGGTTCCCTAGTTGGCATTGGGTGGCTCTTTGGCGGCCTCCTGCATGCGCAGGCATACCTGCCCAAATGCACAAATCCATGGGTTTTTTGCGCGCTTGGCGCAGTTACGTGTAAGAGGACTAGAAAAGGAGCGCCAAATGGCCGATCTATCCGCTTTCCCCATCACTTCGAAATGGACGCCCAAGGATCCCAGCATCCTTCAGCTCTTCTCGTTTCCCACGCCCAACGGGGTGAAAGCCTCCATCGCGCTCGAAGAGCTCGGCCTAGATTACGAGGCGCATAAGGTGACGCTGTCCGATGCAGATGTGAGGTCGCCGGAGTACCTGTCGCTCAACCCCAACAACAAGATCCCCGCGATCATCGATCCCGACGGACC
>JBCBME010000566.1:0-1396 GCA_039822945.1 Pseudomonadota bacterium | reverse complement strand
GGGATCGTCACGCTTTGGGTGACGTTTCTGCCCTGCTTTCTGTGGATCTTTGCGGGAGCTCCCTACATCGAGCGCCTCACGAACGCGCCCCGCATTGATGCAGCACTGCGGGCCGTCACGGCGGCCGTGGTTGGCGTGATCCTCAACCTGTCGCTCTTTTTCGCGCTCCACGTTCTCTTCGGCACTGTGGGGAGTATGCGCGTCGGGCTCGCCGAAATCCCAGTGCCCGAGCTTGCAAGCTTCAACCTCCGCGCGCTCCTTCTCACGCTCTTTGCTGGGGCTCTCATGCTGGGTGCAAAGCTGAGTGTGCTGAAGACGCTTCTCATTATGATCCTGATCAGCGCGGGCCTCGCGCTCTTCGCCTGAGCCCTTTCACATCCCCGAGAATCCCCTATGCTGACGTCGTCCACAGGGGGCGCATCCATGGCAGACACCATCGAATACGGCGCACTGATGCACAGCGCGATGCGCAGCCTGATCCAGGAAGTGCTGAGCGATGTGCAACGGCGCGGAAGTCTCCCGGGCGGGCACCATTTCTTCATCACCTTCGACACAATGCACCCGGATGTCGAAATCGCCGACTGGCTCTCAGACCGCTATCCGGGTGAGATGACAGTGGTGATGCAGCATTGGTATGCGGACTTAGAAGTGAGCGAAGACGGGTTTGCCGTGACGCTCAATTTCGGGGACAGCCCCGAGCCGCTCTACATCCCCTTTGACGCGATCAAGACGTTCGTCGACCCCTCCGTGGAGTTCGGCCTGCGCTTTGAAAGCCAAGAGGGAGAGGATGATCAGGAGCCGGAACCAAGACCCGTCTCCACCATCCCTGCCGAAGTCAGCCGCGACGACGAGGCCGAGAAGTCAGGTGACGTCGTCAGCCTCGACAGCTTCCGCAAGTAATGCTGCCTCAGCGCGGCGCGGCAAAGAGCAGGAAGCGGCCTTTGATGAGCCAACTCAGCCCTGCGAGGACAAGAAAAATCGCCTCGCCCACAAAGACCGGGCGCGCCACCACGTCGATGCCCGTAAAACTCAATCCGATGATTGCCGCGCCGAGCGCCATGCCGATCGTGCAGGCGAGATAGATCGAATTCCGCGTCTTCTTGATGGCCGTCAGGTTGCCATCTGGCGCGAGGTCCACCTCCGCGTTCACGCGACGAAACGCCCTGAAACTGAACCATGCAAGTACCGCGAAGAGGATGAGCGCACCCGCCTTGTGGAGCGCGTTATTGGTGGCATTTGAAAACTCAGCCGTCAGTGTGAAAGGCTGCACGGTCCCTCCCGCCGCTGGTGAGAGGGCGTAGGCAAATTCACTCAACTGAGAGACGCCAGCCGGGCCAGCCACGAGGACGCCGACCGTGACGTCGAATGCTCCGAGCTCTGCGCATCCGATGCCGCC
>JBCBME010000565.1:0-1396 GCA_039822945.1 Pseudomonadota bacterium | reverse complement strand
AGCGAGGGGTGTCTCCTCCTGCCGCGCCGTCTGGCGGCCAGGATCCGGCGCGCCGGGGCCGGAGGCAAAGTAAGGCGGGTTCATGATGACATGGTGAAACTGCCGCTGCCTGAGACCCGCAGGCAGCGCGGCCAGATCAGCCTCTACCACGTTGAGGCCGTTACGCCGGGCGAGGGCTGCATAGGCGGGCTGGATCTCGACACCGGTGGGAACGGCACCTGTTCGCGCCGCAAGACAGAGGGAGGCGACGCCCACGCCGCATCCAAGCTCCAGCACGCTCTCGCCCTTCTTCGCGGGACAGGCTGCCGCCAAAAGCACGGCATCGACGCCCGCGCGGTAGCCATGACGGGGTTGCCAGGCTTTCACCCGACCGCCGAGAAAGGCATCGAGGGTGTCAGCGTCCGAGGTCGACGTCATTGTCCCGCAAGATCGCCTCAGCCATGAAGAAATCACGGTCGGCCACCATCATCCGTCGGGGCAAAACGCCGATGGATCCCTCCAGAACGCTCATGTTTGCGTCCATGACGAAAACCGCTATGTCTTCGCCCGAAAGCAGAGCCTCGGCAAAGGCGATGACAGTGGGGTCGTTGCTGCGCAGAAGCTCTCTCATACTCATCCCTTTAAGCACCGCATTTGGCGGTGTCGAGAATTGGAGCGGCCATGGGCCTCGATCACGCTGCCACGAAACCCCATGAGCGTATGGCTGAGGCGCTGGCTGATGATTTGGCGGCAGTAAACGCCCTCATTCGGGAGCGGATGGCGTCTGAACATGCGCCGCGCATTCCGGAGGTGACGGCCCATCTCGTGGAGGCGGGCGGCAAGCGTTTGCGTCCCATGCTCACCTTGGCCTCGGCGCGGCTCTGTGGCTACGAGGGGCCCTATCACGTGCATCTCGCCGCGACGGTGGAATTCATCCACACCGCTACGCTCCTTCATGACGATGTGGTGGATGAAAGCCAGCAAAGACGGGGCCGCCCGACGGCGAACCTCCTTTGGGACAATCAGTCGAGCGTGCTTGTCGGCGACTACCTCTTTGCCCGTTCCTTCCAGTTGATGGTGGAGACAGGCTCGCTCCGCGTGCTCGACATCCTGTCCAACGCGTCGGCGACGATTGCAGAGGGCGAAGTGCTGCAAATGACGGCCGCGCAAGACCTTGCCACGGATGAGGGCGTCTACCTTCAGGTCGTACGCGGCAAGACCGCGGCACTGTTTTCAGCGGCAACCGAGGTTGGCGGCGTGATCGCGGGCGCGCCCGAGGCGCAGGTGCGTGCGCTTTTTGACTATGGCGATGCGCTTGGCGTTGCGTTCCAGATCGTGGACGACCTGCTGGATTACCAGGGGCAATCGGCGGCGACGGGCAAGAACGTGGGCGATGATTTCCGGGAGCGCAAGCTGA
>JBCBME010000564.1:0-1403 GCA_039822945.1 Pseudomonadota bacterium | reverse complement strand
CGCGATGATTGCCTGCGTGAAGGGCGCTTTGACGTCACCATCTTCAACCCGCTCTCACGGCTGGGCTACCGCGACTACCTGACCGTGCGGGAGCTCTTCGAGCTCAAGCGCCCAGGGGAATAACCGGGGAGTAAGGCGCGCGCAGTCGGGGTTAGTGCCCGCCGGCGAGGATGCCGGTGCGCACGCCGTAATCGACCGCGAGCTGGTAGTCGGGATCATCATCGTCACGCACCACGAGGTGCCCGGCCTTGGTCAGGAGCCTGTGGCAATCGGGGCTGAGATGGCGCAGCTGAAGCCGCTTTCCCGCAGCCTCGTATTTGGCGGCCATCGCCTCGATCGCCTGTAGCGCGGATTGGTCGGCCACGCGGCTGTCGGCGAAATCCACGATCACCTCACGCGGGTCGTTTTCCACGTCAAAGAGCTCGATAAAGCCCTCCGCCGAGCCGAAGAAGAGCGGGCCGTAGACCTGATAGACCTTCGCGCCCTCAGGTGTGCGGTAGCTTTTGGCAGAGATTCGCTTGGCATTCTCCCACGCATAGGCGAGCGCGCTGACGATCACGCCCACGACGACGGCGATGGCGAGGTCGGTGAGCACGGTCACCACAGTGACGAGCACGATGACAAAGGCGTCGATGCGCGGCACCTTCCGCATGATCTTGAAACTGTTCCAGGCGAATGTGCCGATCACCACCATGAACATCACGCCCACGAGGGCCGCGAGCGGGATCTGCTCGATGGCGGGCGACAGAAAGACGATGAAGGCGAGGAGAAAAAGCGCCGCCGTGATGCCCGCGATGCGCGTGCGCGCGCCCGATTTCACGTTGATCATGGACTGGCCGATCATGGCGCAGCCGCCCATGCCCCCGAAAAAGCCGGTGACGGTGTTGGCGATGCCCTGCGCGGTGCATTCCTGGCTCGAGCCGCCGCGCTTGTTTGTCATCTCCCCCACGAGGTTGAGCGTGAGCAGGCTCTCGATCAGGCCAATGGCGGCGAGGATGATGGCGTAGGGCAGGATGATCTGAAACGTCTCGAGCGTGAGCGGCACGGACGGGATGTGGAAGGCCGGCAGCCCCCCTTCGATGGAGGCCAGATCGCCCACGCGCGGGACGTCGATGCCAAAGGCGATCACGATCCCGGCCACGATGCCGATGGCGGCAAGCGGCGCGGGCACGACCTTCGTTATCTTGGGCATGGCCCAGATGATGGCCATCGTCAGCGCCACGAGCCCCAGCATCCAGATGAGCGGCGTGCCCGACATCCATTCGCCGCCGGTCATGCCGTGACCGTCAGAGACCATCGTCCCCGGCACCTTGAACTGGCTGAGCTGGGCCAGAAAGATCACGATGGCGAGGCCATTGACGAAACCGAGCATCACCGGATGCGGCACAAGTCGGATGAATTTG
>JBCBME010000563.1:0-1407 GCA_039822945.1 Pseudomonadota bacterium | reverse complement strand
GGATCGCCCGCTCGCCTGCCGCGCGGTAGCCGGCTGCGGTGTGAAACCAGTCCTCTGCGCCCTTGTCCGTCGGAATCGAGACGAGACCGGGCGGCGGGCTTTCGGGGAAAGCATCGATGCCCTTCGCAAGCGACATCAGCACGAGGCGCAGCCGTGTTGGCGCGGGCTTCAGGAGAAGCGGCAGGAAGATCGTGAATTGACCAAAGCGCAGCCCGTGCTTCCGGAGAAGGCTGCGGGCATCCTGATCGAGCGATTTGACGTCGTCGGCCACCTGCGCGCGCGGCAAGACGCCCATGGCCTCCACCATCTGGAAGGCAAAGCCGCGCGCGAGGCCGGTGAGCCCTTCGTCGCGTTGCATGGCCACGAGCGGCTCAAAAAGCGCCGCGATCTTGCGATCGATGAAGTGCTGGAGGCGGCGCGTCACCTTCTCGGCCACGTCTGCGCCCGCCTCGTCATCGACAAAGCACCTCACCTGCGGCTTGAGCGGATCGGAGCCTGCCACGAGCCGCCCCACGGCCTGATCGCCCCACATGAGGCCACCCTGCTCGGTAAAGTCGATCTCGGTATCGGGCGCATTGTAGAAGCGGTCGGAGAGGAGATGGAACTTCGGCGCGAGCGCCTGCAACGCGGCAGCGCGCAAGGTCTTGGCCTCGCCGCCTGTGGCACTTTCATCCTGGCGGAAGCGGAAGCCCTCGAGCTTGCCCACGAACTGCCCCTCGACAGTCACTTCTCCCTGTTCGTTCACGTCGGCCAAGAGCCTCTCCTTCTGTTTCAACCGCCGCATGAGCACAGACGTGCGGCGGTCGACAAATCGTGCGGTCAGCGCGGTGTGGAGCGCGTCTGACAGGCGGTCTTCTACGGCACGGGTTTCCTCGCGCCAATGGCTTTCATCTTCGACCCAGCCGTTGCGCTGCGCCACGTAGGTCCATGTGCGGATAAACGCCAAACGCTTCGAGAGTGTGTCAATATCGCCCTCGGTGCGGTCGATGCGCGCGACTTGCCTGCGGAACCAGTCATTGGGCACCTGCCCGGCCTCGTGGAGGTATTTGAAGATCGCCGCGAGCAGGCCCGCATGCTCCGCAGGGGAGATGCCGCGAAAGTCCGGCACGCGGCACACGTCCCAAAGGAGGCGGACGGCGCTGCCGGTCGTGGCACGCGCACGCACCTCCGCCTCCGAGTGGAGCGCTTTCAGCGCGGCCAGATCATCGCTTTCGCGGACCCGTGTGAGCCAGGGGTCGCTTGTCGGCGCCTCGAGCGCGCCAATCAGCGCCTCGGGCGAGCCGAATTCGAGGCGTGAGTTGCGCCATTGCAGCTTTTTGACCGGGGCAAAGCGGTGATCCTGGATGGCCTGCACCAGCTCTTCGTGGAGGGGACCCGCCTCACCCGTGACGCCAAAGGTGCCGTCGG
>JBCBME010000562.1:0-1424 GCA_039822945.1 Pseudomonadota bacterium | reverse complement strand
CAGGCCCGCAAGGGCAGGGGCTTGCGCTCAGGTTTGCACGGGCCGGGGTGCCGGTGGCCCTCGGCTCCCGCGATGCCGCGCGCGCGGCAGAAATCGCGGACGAGCTCAGCGCCAAGATCGAGGGCGCAGCCATCACGGGCCACGACAATGCAGGCGCCGTCGCGGCTGCCGATGAGATGGTCATCCTTGCGGTGCCGTGGTCCGGCCACAATGCCACGCTTGAGGCTGTGAAAGCCGGGCTTGCAGGCAAGATCCTCGTCGACATCGTTGTGCCGCTGAAAGACGGCGATCCGAAGAAGGTGGATATGCCCCCCGAGGGATCGGCTACCGAGGCGGCTCAAGCGATCCTCGGGCCCGACATTCCGGTGATGGGCGCGCTCCACAATGTCTCGGCGCACACCCTCCATGACCTCGACGCGGCCATCAATTGTGACGTGCTCGTCTGCGGCAACGGTCTCGAGCCGAGGAAAAAGGTCATGGCGCTGTGCGAAAAGCTCGGTGTGACCGCCTATAATGCGGGGGATGCCGAGGCCGCACGCTGCATCGAGGCGATCACCCCCATTCTCATCCGCATCAACATCTCCAAACAGGTGCCGTTCTCCCATGCCGGCATCAAGATTTGGGCTCCGGGGACTTAAGACAGGCAGGTAAGGACAAGATCATGGAATTTGGTATCACTTTCAAAGGCTTCATGGAGCCTGATCGCGCCAGAAAGCTTGTGGCGCAGGCCGAAGAGGCGGGCTTTACCTACTGCTGGTTCTATGACAGCCACATCCTGTGGCGGGAGAGCTTCCCGGCCATGGCCATGTGCATGGAACAAACCAAGACGATGCGCTTTGGCCCTTGCGTGACGAACCCGAACACGCGGGAATGGTCGGCGGCGGCCTCGCTCTTTGGTAGCCTCGCGCTGCAATCGGGCGGGCGCTTCGACATCGGCGTGGGGCGCGGCGACAGCGCGGTGCGCGTGATGGGCCGCAAGCCTGCGCTCCTGAAAAAGATGGATGAATTCATCGACGTCGTGAAAGGCCTCGTTCGTGGCGAAGAGCGGCAGTATGGCGATGTGCCAAATCCCATCCAGTTTCCCTGGGCCACGGGCTATGAGCTGCCAGTCTGGGTGGCCGCCTATGGGCCCAAGGCGCTCGATAGCGCGGGGCGCATGGGGGACGGGCTGATCCTCCAGATCGCGGAGCCCGTGATCTGCAAATGGCTCGCCGACCAGGCCATCGCTGCGGGCAAGGCCAATGGGCGCGACATGTCGGGCTACAAAGTCATGTCGGCTGCCCCCGCCTATTTCGGGGACATGGAGGCCTGCCGCGAAGCGACGCGCTGGTTCCCGGCCATGGTGGGCAACCACGTGGCCGACATCGTCGAGAAATACGGCACCGACCGCGACGATATCCCCGAGGCGCTCACCGCCTACATCA
>JBCBME010000561.1:0-1439 GCA_039822945.1 Pseudomonadota bacterium | reverse complement strand
GGAGACGATGCCCCGAAGCATAAACGGCATTCCATGGTGGTCGTGCCCGCCGACACGCCAGGGATCGAGATTTTGCGGCCCATGCAGGTCTACGGCCACGACGACGCGCCCCACGGCCACATGCATATGCGATTTACCAATGTGCGCGTGCCCGCCGAAGACATGCTGTTGGGGGAGGGGCGCGGCTTTGAGATCGCTCAGGGGCGGCTAGGCCCCGGGCGCATCCATCACTGTATGCGTGCCATCGGGCAGGCCGAACGCGCGTTGGAGCTCATGTGCACCCGTGCGCTCACGCGGGAGGCCTTTGGCAAACCTGTTGCTGAGCTGGGCGCCAATTTCGACATCATCGCCGAGGCGCGGATGGAGATCGAGCAGGCGCGCCTTTTGTGCCTCAAGGCCGCGTGGATGATGGATCAAGGGGATGCGCGAGCCGCGGCGCCATGGATCAGTCAGGTGAAGGTGGTGGCACCTCAGGTGGCGCTCAAGGTCATTGATCAGTCGGTGCAAATGCACGGGGGGATGGGGATCAGCCAGGACACCCCTCTCGCCCAAGCCTGGACCCATGTGCGAACCCTGAGGCTCGCCGACGGGCCGGATGCAGTCCACCGCAGGCAGGTGGCCCGGGCGGAGCTGCGCCGTTACAGCAATTCGGCCTGAAGGCGCGCGTCGTCGTCGCTGCACGCGTCAGCGGTGCGCGCAAAGCCGTTGGTTCCAACCTCGACACCAGGGGCTGCTGGGTTGAAGACATGGCACTGTGCCATGCGCGCGGCCCAGTCGGGTAGCCTCTCAAATGCGGGAGCGATGTCGCGCGCGGGGTGCAATCCGTTGTCCATTTCAGCCTCTCTCCTGGCCAAACGAGTCTCTCTGTACGGATGTGATAGCCGTGACTTTAGCTCTCTCCGAGAAAACAATTCCTAAGATTTTAGCGACCTGCCTCAGGCCAGTGATGGCAGCCAGAGCACGATGCCGGGAAACGCCACGAGCATCGCAATCGTGGCCGCATCGGCGAGAAAGAACGGCGTCACACCCTTGAAGACATCCTGCACGGAGAGGTCGTCGCGCACGCCCGCCACCACAAAACAATTGAGCCCGATGGGGGGCGTGATCAGACAAAACTCCGCCATTTTCACAACCAGGATGCCGAACCAGATCGCGCACATCGTGCCCGACATGCCAAAGGCTGCGTCCTCGGCGGCCACGTTGAGCCCGCCATTGAGCGCCATGACGGCGGGAAACACGACGGGCAGCGTCAAAAGCAGCATCCCGATGGCATCCATGAACATCCCGAGCACCGCGTAGGCGAGAAGGATCATGACCAGCGTCACCCAAGGGCTCTGTTCCAGCCCCGTGATCCAGGCGGAGAACTCCCCCGGCAGATCGGCGAACCCGAGGAAGCGCACGTAGATCAGGACGCCCCAGATGATCGTAAAGATCATGAT
>JBCBME010000560.1:0-1452 GCA_039822945.1 Pseudomonadota bacterium | reverse complement strand
ATCTGGGCGGGCGCCCGCCCAGATCATGCGCCTCAAGGACACGCAGGTCCTCTTTCGCAAGGCCATCCGCGACGGCGACACCGTCGAACGCGCGCTCATGAACCAGCGCTTTCACGACATCATCGGCGAGATGTCGGACAACGAATACCTCATGCCCAGCCTGCGGCGGCTGATGATCGACCACATGCGCATCTCCATGTCGTTCTTTAATCCGCGCAACCGCGCGCTCGCCGCGCAACGCGACGAAGCCGCCGACCAACACGATCAGTTCATCGCGCTCATCGAAGCCGGCGACGCCGAGGCCGCGGGCCAGATCGCCATCGACCATTGGGAGCTTTCGCGCGCCGAAATCGAAAGCTTCGTGACACCAAGCGCCATCACGGCACCGCTCGGAGCAGCACCCGCGGCAGCAGGGGAAAGAGTATGAAATTCGAAGGCATCTACACCCCCGTCATCACGCCCCATGACGCCGATGGCAGCGTCGACCGCGACGCGCTCGCCGCCCAGATCGACTACCTCATCGGGGCGGGCGTGCACGGTCTCATCAACGGGGGCTCGACGGGCGAGTACTACGCGCAAAGCATCGCGGAGCGGGCAGAGCTCGCCACCTTTGTCCACGAGATCGTGGGCGGGCGCGTGCCGCTTATCGTTGGAACCGTGGCGATAAGGCTGCCGGATTCGATCGCCATGGCCGAACACGCGGCCAAGATCGGTGCCGCGGGCCTCCTCATCGGCTCGCCGCCCTACGCTGTCCCCACCGAGCGTGAGAACGCGCTCAATGCACTCGCCATCGACCGCGCGGCGGATCTACCCATAATGCTCTACAACTACCCGGGCCGCATGGGCATCGACATGGGGGAGGAATTCCTCGACCGCGTCGGCCGCAGCCGCAATTTCTGCGCGATCAAGGAAAGCTCGGGCGACATCAACCGCGTCCACCTCCTCGCGCGCGACTACCCGCACATCCAGCTCTCCTGCGGGATGGACGACCAAGCGCTCGAGTTCTTCGCCTGGGGCGCGCGCAGCTGGGTCTGCGGCGGCTCAAACTTCCTGCCCCACGAGCATGTCGCGCTCTACCGGGCCTGCGCGCTCGAGGGCGATTTCGAGAAAGGGCGGCGGATTATGTCCGCCATGATGCCGCTCATGCGCGTGCTCGAGCAGGGCGTGGCGCAGGCATTCTGAACGCTTTTGCGACCGTTCCGTTCTTGTTCGATGCGCGCGTCCATGGCTCCGCTGCATTAGGTTACAAAAAGTATACTGGTTGATTTTCTTCACCCTTTGCTCAGCTTTGGTCAAGCCCTGACACGGACTGGAGGGTCACGATGACCAAACCTGCAATTCACCTCTACACTGCCGCGACGATGAACGGATACAAGCCGTTGATTTTTCTGGAAGAGGCGGGCGCCCCTTACGACCTGACGGCAATCAACTTTGCGGAAAAGGAGCAGAAGG
>JBCBME010000559.1:0-1452 GCA_039822945.1 Pseudomonadota bacterium | reverse complement strand
GTCTCCTCCTCGACCTCGATACGACGCGCATGGCGCATATCCTGCTGCCGATCTTCAACACGTCCTACCACCGGGTGGCCGTGCGGCCGGAGGGGGCCATGCTCGCGGCCTTCAACGCCACGCCGCACCTCGACGCGCCGGAGCGTGCCTTCGCGAAGACGAACTACTGATGCGGCATGCGTCGGACAAACGGGAGCGGCTCCGGCAATGACACATCTCTGGGTCAGAGCAGAGCCCCGCGCCCATGAGGCTCGCGTTGGCATCACCCCGGAAGGCGTGGAAGACCTCATCTCGCATGGCGTGACGGTCACAGTGGAGGACTCCGCCAGCCGCTGCATCCCGATCGAGCCTTACCGCGCGGCAGGGGCAGCGATCGTGGCGGAAGGCCAATGGACCCAAGCCCCAGATGACGCCATCGTTTTCGGCCTCAAAGAGCTGCCAGATGATGGCACTCCCCTGCGCCACAGCCACATCATGTTCGGCCATGCCTACAAGGGGCAGCCTGCGGGCAAGACACTGCTGAAGCGCTTCAAGGACGGCGGGGGCCGCCTCCTTGATCTCGAATACCTTACCGATCCGTCGGGCAAGCGCGTCGCGGCCTTCGGCTATTGGGCGGGGTACGCGGGCGCAGCCGTGGCCCTGACGTGCTGGGCGGCACAGGCGCGCGGCGGGCTGGCGGGTCCTGTCGGCGCCTATGACAGCGCCCCCGCCTTGCTTGCAGATCTTCAGGCCGAGCTGACGGGCCTTTTCACCCGTCCGAGCGCTCTGATCATCGGGGCGGCAGGGCGTGTGGGCACTGGCGCGGCAGACCTCTGTACGCATATGGGCGTGGCAACGACGGGCTGGGACATGGCGGAAACGGCCTCGGGAGGACCTTTCCCCGAGATCCTCGCCCATGACATCTTTTTCAATTGCATCCTTGCGCGGCCCGGGACCCCTGTCTTTGTTCCGGCATCTGCTAAAACGGCGCCGCGGAAGCTCTCGGTGATCGGCGATATCGCCTGCGATCCCGACAGCGACTTTAATCCCGTTCGGGTCTACGACCGGGTGACGAGTTGGGAGGCCCCCGCACTCCGTGTCCACGATGCGCCGCCACTCGACGTCACAGCCATCGACAACCTTCCCTCCATGCTGCCTAAAGAGAGCTCCGAGGATTTCGCGGGGCAGCTTCTACCGTCGCTCAAAAAACTGCCCGCGTTGTCAGATGAATGGGCGCGCGCGTCCGACCTCTTCGACCGCGCCATTGCGGCGGTGCGTTGAGCGATCAGGAAAACACGCGGTAATAGAGCCAGTCCGGCCAGAGCTGGGAAAAGCGGAAGAGCAGCGAAAATCCGTAGGGGAAGCTCTTTTTGAAGCCGCCGAGCTTCATGTGGTTGAAGAACTCATCGGCGGCCTCTTCCGGTGTCATTATGAACGGCATCTTGAAGTCGTTCTTGTCCGTGAGCCGCGTCT
>JBCBME010000558.1:0-1468 GCA_039822945.1 Pseudomonadota bacterium | reverse complement strand
GCCGAGACCTACCGCGAGAACCCGCGCTTCGACACGGAGACCGCGATCCGCGAAGTGGGCGTGGGGGAGGCTGTGACCTCCCTCCTCGAAAAGAAGGGCATCCCCGGCATCGTGGAGCGCACCCTCATCCGCCCGCCATCCTCGCAGCTCGGCCCGATCACGGAGGCTGAGCGCCGGGAGGTGATGGCCGCAAGCCCTATCGCGGGCAAATATGAAGCCCTGAAGGATCGCGAGAGCGCCTTTGAGCTCCTGACCGCCCGCGCAGAAAAGGCCGCCGCAGAGGCCGAAGCCTCCGAGGCCGCCGAAGAAGACGCGCCCCTGGCCGCCCGCGAATACAGCGCCGCCCGTCGTTACTCTGGAACCCGCGTGAGCCGCTCTACATCTCGGCGTGTGGGCGCAGAAAGCGTGGGATCCGCGCTCAGCTCCGCCCTCATCAAGGAACTCAAGGGCACGACAGGCCGCCGCATCGTCCGCGGCGTCCTCGGCGGCCTCTTCAAGGGAAGGTAGCTTAGGCTGAGATTTTGGCTGTCCATTCTAGCCGTCCTATGTGCCGCGCCGGTTGCGGCCCAAGACATCCGATGGAAATCGGAGCAGATGTCGCCGGGCGACGTGGTGGCGATCGATCAAAGTTCCGGTGGCCGCATCAACCACATCTACCGGGGCGTTCGTCGCGGCGCCCATGTTCTTGAAAGCGTCCGGGGTGACTCGGTTAATGGGCCCGTGACCTTCACCACGTTCATGGATGGCGATGGCAATCAGCTCCGTTGGCTGCGCTCCGACGGGTTTGAAATCCGCTATGAGCCCCATGATTGCACGCGGACACTCGGCCGCTGCCAGTACCGGCAAACGGATAGCAACGGTCAGTTCGAAGTCCGCCTGCGGATCACCGAAGGCACGTCCGGGGGTATGTCCTTTGACGAGTACAACGCCGCTGGCCAACGCCTCTTTGGTGGCCAGCTAGACCTCGATGAGCGGGGCATGGCGGGCTCGGGGCGCATCGACGGCACCCAGGGCACGCAGACCTTTCGTTTGCTTGGAAAGAGCTACTAGCGCCGGTCGCTCGTGAGGCGCTCAAGGAAAAAAGGGCGGCCACGCGGGCCGCCCTTTCTCGTTTGATGACGCGCTGACTTACGCGGCGAGGTCGTAGCGGTCAGCGTGCATGACCTTGGTCCAGGCGGCCACGAAGTCGCGGGCGAACTTCTCGGCATTGTCGTCCTGGGCGTAGACCTCGGCGTAGCTCCTCAGGATGGAGTTCGAGCCGAAGACGAGGTCGCAGCGGGTGGCCGTCCATTTGACGTCCCCTGTCGCGCGATCGCGGATCTCGTAGCCTTCATCCACTGGGTGCCAGCTGTTGCCCATGTCCGTGAGATTCACGAAGAAGTCGTTCGTGAGCGCACCGGAGCGATCCGTGAAGACACCGTGGGCAACAGCTGGCACCCAGTGGATGAAGGCTACGAGATCCGCGATC
>JBCBME010000557.1:0-1480 GCA_039822945.1 Pseudomonadota bacterium | reverse complement strand
CGCGCCGATCACGCTCATCTTTTTCGCGATCTTGCCAAGCTCAAGCGCGCCTGTGGACGTCACGACCACCTTTTCAGCGACCTCGATGCCGGGCAGCGAGGAGGGCTCGGAGCCCGAGGCAATGACGATGTGCTTGGCCTCGTGGACCTCGTCGCCCACCTTCACCTTGCCGGCCTCGGGGATAGAGCCCCAGCCCTTCAGCCAGTCGATCTTGTTTTTCTTGAAGAGGAACTCGATGCCCGAGGTGTTCTGGCCGATGACGTTGTTTTTGTAAGTGAGCATCTGCTTCCAGTCGACGGAGGGGCTTTTCCCCTTGAGCCCCATCTCGGCAAAGTTGTGCTCGGCCTCGTGAAGCTGGTGGCTCGCGTGAAGAAGCGCCTTCGACGGGATGCAGCCGATGTTGAGGCAGGTGCCGCCCAGTGTCTCGCGGCCTTCGACGCAGGCTGTCTTGAGGCCGAGCTGCGCGCAGCGGATGGCGCAGACATATCCGCCGGGGCCGGAGCCGATTACGATGACGTCATAGGATGCCATGGGAAGGTCCTTTCGTTGCGGGATGCGAGGGGCCAGCCCCTCGCGCTCCCCGGAGTATTTTCGGAAAGATGAAGGTCATGTCAGCGCCGCGAGGAGCATCAGAGCCGTGGCCGCGAATCCCATGAACCAAATGATCGAGCGCCAGGGCGCGAGGCCGAAATAGTAGGCAGGGACGTAGGCCACGCGCGCTGCGAGGTAGGTGAAAGCGCAGATTGCCGTGAACGCGGTCGACTGCCCGGATACGTGGATCACGAGGCAGGCGATGGAAAAGAGGATGAGCCCCTCGAAATGGTTGCTGAACGCGCGGAAGAGGCGCCCGGGCTTGTCGGAGAGCTGTGATTGGAGCGAGCCGCCGAGGCGGCTCTCATCGCGTGCCGACATGGTTTTGCCGGGGCCGAGATCACGGTTCGCGGCGACGGACATCAAGCCAAACTGCAAGACCTGCAGGAGCGCTGCCAGCGTCAGCGCGGTCAGTTCCGGGGTCATGGGATCAGCTCCAGACGCGGCGCGCGCGCAGGAGCGCCTTGGTTTGTGGAAACAGAAGCGAGCCCGTGGCCAGCGCGATCCACGTGCCGCCCCGCAGCTCCGGCGGCCATGAGGGCGGCAGGACGATCATGGTCAGCATCACGCCCGAATAGAGCGCCGCCCACCGGGCGAAAGCGGGCAAGTTGCGCGGGAACGCGTTGCGCGGGGAAAACGCGATGAAGTAGCGGCGCATGGGCCCCGCATTGGCGACCCAGCCCAAGAGGAGCGGAAGAGCTGCAGAGAGCGCCCAGAGGCTGAGGACGGAGAGCCAGAGCGCAAGGGCTGCGGCGGGCAACAGCAGGCAGGCGCGGGTGAGCTGCACCGGATCGGTGCGATGCGCCTCCTCGAGCGGGGCTTTGGCGCCCGTCAGGCCCATGGCCTCTGCGCGCGTCTGTGCCTCGGTCAGGCTGGGTGTCATGCCGTG
>JBCBME010000556.1:0-1489 GCA_039822945.1 Pseudomonadota bacterium | reverse complement strand
CCGAGAGATTGAAGTAATCGAGCTCGTTGAGACGGGGGTCGAGGCGGTCAGGCTCAAAACCCATGGCGGAGGCAGTTTCCTGGTGGCGGCGCAGCGTTCCTGACAAGACGAGGTCAAATGTCTCGCCCAATCCACGCAGATGCTCGCCCAAGAGCTGTGCCTGCTGATGCCCAAGATCAGAGAGCCTGTCATAGCTCTCCTCGTCCGTTGCCGTTGAATTCGCTTGCCCGTGCCGGACCAGGATGATTTCGCCCATGGCCCGTCTCCTTTCAAAGGGGACGGGCCAGTGCAAGGGGCCTGTGTGGCAAGTTACTCCGCAGCGAGGCGCGCCGCGCGCTCTTCGGTGAAATCGAACGTTTCTTGTGCAGCCTCTGGCGCGCGCGTCCGGCGATGGATGAGCGCGAAGAGTGGCGGCGTGAAGTAGAACGAAACCACCGTCGAGAGCAGGACACCGCCTGCAATGGCCACCGCGAAAGGCGGCCAGAATGCCCCGCCCCCGAGGATGAGCGGCAGAAAGCCCCCGAAGGTCGTGATCGTCGTGGAGACGATATGCCGGGAGGATTGTGTGACCACACGCGCCATCGCAGGGCGGTCACCCGCGCTTGCCTCAGGATCTGCCTGAAGCGCGGTCAGGATGATGATGGCCGCGTTGATCGACACGCCGATGGAGCCGATGACACCGATGATTGCGTTGATCCCGAAGGGATACTGCATGATCGCCAAGGCGAGCATCGAAAGCCCTGCTGAAAGCACACACACCACAAGCGCGACCACCGTCAGTCGGAACGAGTTGAACGTGAGCGCAATGGTGGCAATCGTCAGCGTGACGATGAGGCCCACGGAGGCAAGGAGATTGCCCACCGTATTTGAGCGCGCATCGCTATCCCCGCCGAGGGCCAGCTCGTATCCCGCGGGCAGCGTGAAGTTGCTGGTCTCTAGCGCGGTGAGCACGTCCTGCAGCGCTTCCTCCGGCAAAACACCCGGAACGAGGAAGGCCTGCACCGTGTTCTGGCGGATGCCATTCTCACGGGTGATCACGCTCTCTGCGGGTTCCACCACCGGCGTTGCAAGCTCTGAGAGCGGGACGCCCGGGAAGGCACCCGTCGCAGAGACTGCGGCCGCATTTGGCAGCACGATCGGCATGTCCGCGATGGCCTGCAGATCGCCGCGGAGGCTGTCACCCATACGGACACGAACCGGCAGCTCTTCTGTGCCCTCGACGAGGGAGCCTCCCGTCAGGCCGACGAGCGCCGTGTTCAGCTGCGATGCAATATCCGCGACATCGAGGCCAAGCAGCCGTGCGTTGACTTCATCGATCTCAAAACGGACCTGCGGTGCCCCGCCGTTCACGCCCGCCCGCGCCTGGGTGACGAGGTCGAGATCGGCCATCACGGCACGTACCTCATCACCGAGGGCGCGCAGGGTGGCGACCTCTGGGCCCTTGATGGTGATCTCCACCGGGGCTGCGACGGGCGGGCCCTGAACAAGG
>JBCBME010000555.1:0-1509 GCA_039822945.1 Pseudomonadota bacterium | reverse complement strand
TCAAGGGAGGCAATCGTGGCCGCGCTCTCGGCCTCGGCCACACCGTCTTCTTCCGCCGCAGCCGGCGTCTCAGCCTCCGGGGCAGGCGCGGTCACATCGTCCGGCCAGCGCTCCAGA
Source organism: Pseudomonadota bacterium (assembly GCA_039822945.1). Classification (GTDB taxonomy): domain Bacteria; phylum Pseudomonadota; class Alphaproteobacteria; order Rhodobacterales; family Rhodobacteraceae; genus Shimia_B. The sequence goes on along the minus strand of JBCBME010000555.1, from coordinate 1,392 downwards.
CCCGCCTGGATCCGCGTGAGCGCCTGCATCAAGCGGCCCTCCAGCGCGGCAAGTTCATCTGTCGTTTCGGCCATACCCGCCCTCCTCACTGGTCCGTCGCGCCTCCCGGGCATCTTGTGACGAATCGTTCTGCTCTACGCATCATCTTGAGGGAATGCCGCGGGGCACGCAAATCACGCGCATCTCTTTAAGGCGGTTCTGCGCCAAGCTGTTAGCGCTCTCGCTTGATCTTCCTTCTCACCTTGTTAGACGCAACCTCAAACGCACTTCACGAACCGGAGACCGAAATGGACCTTTCCGCCCAGGCCGCGAAACATCCTGACCATTGGCGCAACGCCACAGCGATCCGGACGCTGACGCTCGATGCGGTGGCCGCGGCAAATTCGGGGCACCCCGGCATGCCCATGGGCATGGCGGATGTGGCGACAGTCCTCTTCGGCAAGCACCTGAATTTTGACCCTGCCGCGCCCACTTGGCCGGATCGCGACCGCTTTATCCTGTCGGCGGGTCACGGCTCCATGCTGATCTACTCCCTCCTCTACCTCACAGGGTACGAGGATATGACACTACAGGAGCTCAAGGATTTCCGGCAGTGGGGCTCAAAGACCGCGGGCCACCCCGAATTCGGCCACGCGCCCGGGATTGAGACAACGACGGGCCCCCTCGGCCAAGGCATCGCCAATTCGGTGGGCTTCGCGCTCGCCGAAGAGATCCTGCGCGCCCGCTGGGGCGCCAAGATCCAGGACCACTATACCTATGTCATCGCGGGCGACGGCTGCCTGATGGAAGGGGTGAGCCAGGAGGCCATCGCCCTCGCCGGGCGTCAGGAGCTTGGCCATCTCATCGTCTTCTGGGACGACAACAGCATCACCATCGACGGCAGCGTCGATCTCGCTGACCGCACCGATCAGGTGGCCCGCTTCAAGGCATCGGGCTGGGACGTGCAGGAAATCGACGGCCACGACCCCGAGGCCATCGATGCCGCTATCCTCGCGGCCAAAAAGACCTCCGCCCCCTCCATGATCGCTTGCAAGACCAACATTGGCTACGGGCACGCGGCGCAAGGAACCTCGAAGGCCCACGGCGCGCTCACCGATCAAGGCCAGCTCGAAGACGCCAAGCGCGCCTATGGCTGGGATCACGGCCCCTTCGAGATCCCGTCTGAGGTGAAATCCGCCTGGGAGGGCTTTGCCGAGCGCGGCAAGGCGGCCCGCGCCGCCTGGGAAGAGCGCTTTGGCAAGCTCAGCGGCGCCAAGCAGGCAGAGTTCAACCGCACTTTCGCGGGCGAGATGCCCAAAAAGCTCTCCGCCACGATCAAGGCCCTGAAAAAGCAGATCTCAGAGAACCAGCCCAAGGTGGCCACGCGCAAAAGCTCCGAGATGGTGCTCGAGG
>JBCBME010000554.1:0-1516 GCA_039822945.1 Pseudomonadota bacterium | reverse complement strand
CTTGCGCCTTGTTGCGCTGCCAGCGGACGACGCGGTGCAGGATGTCGGCGCGCGGTTCGAGGTCAAAGACCTCATCCGCAACATCGACCGATCCGGCCTTGCCGCCGTCGAGTTTGATCACGTCGAGTTTCATTCCTCGCCTTCCTTCTTCTCGTCGGCTTCGGCTTCTGCCACCGCATCGGGCGTTTCAGCCTCAGCGGCTTCCATCGCGGCCTGTTCGGCTTCCGCGGCGGCCTTGGCTGCGGCTTCCTCTTCAGCGGCGGCGGCGGCGGCGGCTTCTTCGGCAGCCTTTTCGGCAGCAGCGGCGGCAGACTTCAGGGCGGCCGGCAGGATCACGTTTTCAGGCGTGGGCTTCTTGACCGCGTCCTTGACGGTGACCCAGCCACCCTTGGAGCCCGGCACCGCGCCCTTGACCATGATGAGGCCTCGGTCGCTGTCGGTGCGGATCACCTGCAGGTTTTGCGTGGTCACGCGGGCGGCACCCATGTGGCCAGCCATCTTCTTGCCTTTGAAGACCTTGCCGGGATCCTGACACTGGCCCGTGGAGCCGTGGGAGCGGTGAGAGATCGACACACCGTGGGAGGCGCGGAGGCCGCCGAAGTTGTGCCGCTTCATCGCGCCCGCGAAGCCCTTACCGATGGAGGTACCGGTGACGTCGACGAACTGACCCTCAAAGTAGTGATCGGCGATGATTTCCTCGCCCACTTCGATCATGTTCTCGGGGGCCACACGGAACTCAGCCACCTTGCGCTTGGGCTCCACCTTTGCAGCGGCGAAGTGGCCGCGCATGGGCGCAGAGGTGCGCTTGGCCTTGGCCGTGCCAGCGCCGAGCTGAACAGCGGTGTAGCCATCGGTTTCGACAGTGCGCTTGGCCACAACCTGAAGGTTGTCGAGCTGGAGCACGGTGACGGGGATCTGCTTGCCATCTTCCTGGAAGATGCGGGTCATCCCCACTTTCTTTGCGATAACGCCAGAGCGTAGCATATGAGGCCTCCCTTACACCGAGATTTGCACGTCCACGCCAGCGGCGAGGTCGAGCTTCATGAGCGCGTCCACCGTCTGGGGCGTGGGATCGACGATGTCGAGGAGCCGCTTGTGGGTGCGGATCTCGAACTGGTCACGGCTTTTCTTGTCCACGTGGGGGCCACGCAGAACGGTGAAGCGCTCGATCTTGTTGGGGAGCGGGATCGGGCCCTGCACGTTGGCCCCGGTGCGCTTGGCGGTGTTCAGGATTTCCTGCGTGCTCGCATCGAGAACGCGGTAATCGAACGCCTTGAGCCGGATGCGAATGGTCTGGCTAGCGGCCATGTCTTGTCCTTTCGTTGAGAGGTGGACCCGGTGCCCACATCGAACCTTTGTTTTGAGGGGCGAACCACGTGGCATCGCCCCTCTCTATTCTCAACCGAGTAGGCTCTCGGGAGCTTTTGCCGTGGCAAAAGCTCCTGCCGCCTACCGTCGTCGATTATTCAATAATCGACGACACGACGCCAGCGCCGACGGTGCGGCCGCCTTCGCG
>JBCBME010000553.1:0-1530 GCA_039822945.1 Pseudomonadota bacterium | reverse complement strand
ATCGGCGCGGGCCCGGGTGGCTACGTGGCTGCAATCCGGGGCGCACAGCTCGGCCTGAAGGTGGCCGTGGTGGAGCGCGAGCACATGGGCGGGATCTGCCTGAACTGGGGCTGCATCCCCACGAAAGCGATGCTGCGATCGGCGGAGGTCTATCACCTGTTCCACCGGGCGCAGGAATTCGGGCTCAAGGCCTCTGGCGTGGACTACGACCTCGACGCCGTGGTCGCCCGCTCGCGCGCGGTGGCCAAACAGCTCAACAGCGGCGTGGGCCACCTCCTGAAGAAGAACAAGGTCACAGCCATCATGGGCGAGGCCAAGCTTGCCGGGAAGGGCAAGGTCACGGTCAAGACCGACAAGGGCGAGACCCAGGAACTGACCGCCAAGAACGTGGTCGTGGCCACCGGCGCACGGGCTCGCGAGCTGCCTGGCCTTGAGGCCGACGGTGATCTCGTCTGGACCTACAAGCACGCGCTGCGCCCCGGACGGATGCCCAAAAAGCTCCTCGTGATCGGCTCCGGCGCCATCGGCATCGAATTCGCGAGCTTTTACAACACGCTGGGCTGCGACACGACCGTCGTCGAGGTGATGGACCGCATCCTGCCGGTGGAAGACGAAGAGATCTCCACCTTCGCGCGGAAGGCCTTCGAGAAGCAGGGGATGAAGATCAAGTCGAAGGCGATGGTCAAAAAGCTCGACCGCGCCCCCGCGAAATCCGGTGGCAAGGTCACCGCGCATATCGAGACGAACGGGAAGGTCGAGACCGAAGAGTTCGACACTGTCATCTCCGCCGTGGGTATCGTTGCCAACACAGAGAATATCGGTCTCGAAGCGCTCGGCGTGAAGATGGACCGCTCTTTCGTGGTCACGGACGATTTCTGCCGGACGGGTATCGAGGGGCTCTACGTGATCGGCGACGCCACGAACGGGCCCTGGCTCGCGCACAAAGCCTCCCACGAGGGCGTGATGGTGGCCGAGATGGTGGCGGGCAAGAACAACGTCCACCCGGTGAAGCCCGAGGCTATCGCAGGCTGCACCTATTGCCACCCGCAAGTCGCTTCTGTCGGGCTGACCGAGGCGAATGCCAAGGAAACGGGCCGGGAGATCAAGGTGGGCCGCTTCCCCTTCGTGGGCAACGGCAAGGCCATCGCTCTGGGGGAACCCGAGGGCATGGTGAAGACGATCTTTGATGCCAAGACCGGCGAACTCCTCGGCGCGCACATGGTGGGCGCGGAAGTCACTGAGATGATCCAGGGCTACGTGATCGGGCAAAAGCTCGAGACGACGGAAGAGGATCTGATGGAGACCGTCTTCCCCCATCCGACGCTCTCGGAGATGATGCACGAAAGCGTCCTCGACGCCTACGACCGCGCCATCCACTTCTAGGTGCTCTGAGCGCGGTGCAGAACAAAGGCCCCGGGTGATCCCCGGGGCCTTTTGCTGTGTCAGGCCATCAGGAAGAGCGCGATTCCGGTGGCGGAGGCCCATCCGAGGGCCACGATGGTGAGCATCTGGAGTTGGGTCATAAATGGC
>JBCBME010000552.1:0-1531 GCA_039822945.1 Pseudomonadota bacterium | reverse complement strand
ACGGCTCTGGGAGGCACCCGATGCCTTTGACCCGGGCCGCTGGGACAGCGAAAACGGCCGAGCCTGTATGCGCGATGCCTTCATCCCGTTCTCAGCCGGGCCGCGTGTTTGCACCGGCGCGGGCTTTGCCATGGTCGAGGGCGTGCTCCTGCTCGCCAAGGTGATTGGTGCCTACGCGGTCGCGCCCGTTGACGGGCGGGTGCCGGAGCCTGTGGCGCACCTCACCGTTCGTGCCCGCGATGGTATTTGGCTTGATCTGTCGCCGCGCTCAGGAACGGCTGCGGCGCTGGAGATCTCGGAGGACAAAGAGACGGATCGCCGATGCGAGGCCCATCTCTAGGCCACGGTCTGCATCGATCTCAGCGGCGAGCACATTCACAGCTTTGTGTTGCGCTGCGGCAATGGACCGAAACTCGGCCCAGAACTCATCTTCCAGAGACACCGACGTGCGGTGTCCTTTGAGAGTAAGAGAGCGTTTCTTGGGGCGTCCTGTCATCTATCGGGAAGGGACCAGCGCAGGTGACCGCGCGATTTGAGCTGTGCGTAAGCCGTCAGGAGACGCGGCAGTTTTGCCTGCGGATCCGCCATATGTGCCCGCGCGCGACGCAGGGCTCGACGTGACTGACGCTGCTCTCGAATGGTCTTCTCTCTTTGTTTGTCCATACCACTCACCTCGTAACTCGCATCGTTTGCTATAAGGTGAATGCGACCAAAGCGTGCGTCCGCTAAGGCGAAAAGCGCTTATTTTTCAGGCTCTTCATCTCTCTGATGCGCGTCCAGGCGCTGTGAGGCACGCTCCGCCTCCTGCTTTTCGGCGGCCTTTTGCGCCCTTGTGCGGCCAAATTTGACGGCGTTCGATTGCGCGCGGGCCTGCTTTTCGGCGCGGGCACGGGCCTTACGGGCCTTGTTGAAATTCACGACACTCATGCGGCGCCAAACCGGAGCTGCCAGGAGATCCCGTGCGGGTCCTCCGCCCATGCAAAGCGCTGGGCGAAGTCGTAAGCGTCTGGAGGCATCAGCGTGCTTCCGCCCTCAGAAAGGATGGCATGTGCCGCGTCCACGTCTTTTGGCGCGTCGACGTCCACCATGAAGGACCAAGAAGGCGTCGGAGCGAAATCGTGGGGCTGCGGGCTGTCGAACAGCGTAAAGCTCTGCCCGCCGATCGACACCTGCCAGAGCATGGCGGGCGTGCTCGGCTCGCGTGCCTCAAGGGCCGGGAAGGCCCGGCGCCAGAGGTCAATCGCCTCAGGCACCGCATTGCTATGGAGCATGATGTGGGGGCGAACCCTCACTTCGGCCCGATCATCTTTTCTGGGCGCACGACCTCCTCAAAGCGTTCGGCGGTGACAAAGCCGAGGCCCACGGCCTCTTCCTTGAGGGTCGTGCCGTTCTTGTGGGCGGTCTTGGCGACGGTCGTGGCGTTGTCATACCCGATCTCGGGTGCGAGCGCTGTCACGAGCATGAGGCTTTCCTGCATGATCTTGGCGATGCGTTGCTCGTTGGCCTTGATCCCCACCACGCAATTGTCGGT
>JBCBME010000551.1:0-1537 GCA_039822945.1 Pseudomonadota bacterium | reverse complement strand
GGACGATCTTCGGGATCCAGTTGCCGATTGCCCCATGGGCAATGTCTGCGGCCACGCGTGAGAGCGCAGCATAGCGCTTTGGGTTGTCCGGCCAGTCTTTCCCGTCCTCATCAAGGTAGATCGAGCCCGCGCGGTTGTAGAGATGGGGCGCATCCAGCACGAGGAGATCGATTCCGTCGACGGTCTCCGCCAGAACCCATGCGGCAGCGCCGTAGAGCTCCGTGCGCTCAAAGACCTTTTTAGGCTCTTTGAGGCGCGCCATCACGGCGGGGTAGCCCGGCAGAAGCGTGCGCATCTCGATGCCTGCGCTCTTCAGGGCCCCGGGCAGGGCCCCCGCAACATCCGCGAGCCCACCCGTTTTCACGAAGGGCACGCATTCTGAGGTGACAGACAGGACTTTCATGGAGGTCTCGTGCCCTTACTGCGCCGCGTTGTAGGCGTCGATCATAGGTTTGGTGATGAGCGTTGTGCCCTTGTCGGTGACGCGGAAGAACTTCGCATCCTCGGCATGGTCTTCGCCCACGACGAGCCCGTTCGGGATCTCCACGCCGCGGTCGACGATGCACTTTGTAAGCCGTGCATTCCGATGCACCACCGCGTGGGGCAAAATGACCGAGTGGTCGAGCATCGCGTAGCTGTTCGTTTTCACGTGGCGGAAGAGAAGCGAGTTGCGCACTTCGGTCCCCGAAATGATGCAGCCGCCCGAGACCATTGAAGACACGGCAAGGCCGCGGCGGTCTTCTTCGTCATGGATAAACTTTGCCGGCGGTGTGGCCTCCCAGTTCGTCCAGATCGGCCATTCCGTGTCCCAGAGATCCAGATCGGGTGTGAAATTTGTGAGGTCGATATTGGCCTCCCAAAACGCATCGAGCGTGCCCACATCACGCCAATAGGCCGGCGCGCTGGGGTGGCGCACGCAGGAGCGGTCAAAGCGGTGGGCATGGGCTTTGCCGCCCGCGACAATCTTGGGGATGAGGTCATTGCCGAAATCATGGCTCGAGTTTGGATCGTCGCGGTCCGCGATGAGAAGCTCCCGCAGGAAGGGCCAGGAAAAGACGTAGATGCCCATGGACGCGAGCGCCACTTCGGGATTGTCCGGTGTGCCCGGCGGATCGGCGGGCTTTTCGAGGAAGGACGTGATGTTTTCATCCGCGTCGGTGGCCATCACGCCAAATGCCGTGGCCTCTATGCGCGGCACGGTCAGGCAACCCACGGTGACGTCTGCGCCTTTCGCGACATGCTCCTCCAGCATGATCTCGTAATCCATCTTGTAAATGTGGTCGCCGGCGAGGATCACGATGTGGTCGATGTCGTAGCTGTCCACGATGTCGATGTTTTGCGTCACGGCGTCGGCTGTCCCGCGGTACCACATCTCTTCATTCACCCGCTGCGAGGCAGGCATGATGTCGAGAAACTCATTCCGCTCCGCGCGAAAGAAGTTCCAGCCGCGCTGACAGTGCCGGATAAGGGAGTGCGATTTGTACTGCGTGGCCAGTGCCATGCGGCGAATGCCGGAGTTCATCGCATTGGACAGGGC
>JBCBME010000550.1:0-1537 GCA_039822945.1 Pseudomonadota bacterium | reverse complement strand
TCGGCGCCTCGGTGGCGAAGGCGCGCGCGAGCCCGACGCGCTGCTGCATCCCGCCCGAAAGCTCCCGCACCCGGCGGTCGCCCCAACCTTCAAGGCCCACGAGGGCGAGCTGTTCGTCCACCTTGCTTGCACGCGCGGCCCGGCCCATGCCAGACAGCTCGAGGCCGAGCCCCACATTCTCCCGCACCGTGCGCCAGGGCAGGAGGCCAAACTGCTGAAAGACCATCGCCACGCAATCGCGCCGGATGCGCCTCAGATCGTCGCCGGAGGCCTTCGTGACATCGCAGCTCCAGTCGTCGCTGCGCACCGTCACCGAGCCGCGCACCGTGGGGTTGAGCCCGTTGATGGCGCGCAAGAGCGTGGATTTGCCGGAGCCCGAGAGCCCCATGATCACGAGGATCTCCCCCTCCGCGATCTCGAGCGAGCAGTTATGAACGCCGAGGATCTGGCCCGTCGCGGCCTCCACCTCGGCGCGGTCCTTCCCCTCATCCATCAGGGGCAGGGCGCGCGTGGGCTCCCCGCCAAAGACGATGGAGACGTTGTCGATCGAAACGGCGCTCATGTCTTGCGGCTTCCCACGTTGAGCATCCGGTCGAGCACGATGGCGATGACGACGATGACAAAGCCCGATTCAAAGCCGAGCGAGGTGTTCACCTGATTGAGCGCGCGCACGACCGGCACGCCGAGCCCGTCCGCCCCCACGAGCGCCGCGATCACCACCATGGAGAGCGAGAGCATGATCGTCTGGTTGAGCCCCGCCATGATCTGGGGAAAGGCGTAAGGCAGCTCTACCTTGTAGAGCGTCTGCCAGTTCGTGGCGCCAAAAGCGCGCGCCGCCTCGATGAGGCCCTGGGGCGTCGAGGAGACCCCAAGATAGGTCAGCCGGATCGGCGCGGGCAGCACGAAGATCACCGTAGCAATCAGCCCCGGGACCATCCCGATCCCAAAAAAGACAATGGCCGGAATGAGATAGACGAATGTCGGTAGCGTCTGCATGAGGTCGAGCACGGGCCGCATCCCCGCATAAAGCCTTGGCCTGTGGGCCGCCGCGATCCCCAGCGGCACGCCGATGGCCATGCAGACCACGCAGGCCGACAGGATGAGCGTGAGGCTCTCCGTCGTCTCCTCCCAGTAATCCTGATTGAGGATGAAAAAGAAACCGAGCGCCACGAAGGCGCAGATCTTCCAGCTCCGCTGCAAGACCCAGGTGAGCGCCACGAAAGCCGCAATCACGATGAGCGGGTTCGGCGTCTGCAAGACCCAGAGGATCGCGTCGATCAGGATCTCCATCCCGTCCGAGATCGCATCGAGCACCGGATCGGCATTGTCGCGGACATAGTCGAAGATGATCTCAGCGACGTCGCCCACCGGGATTTTCGTATTGGTGATCCAGTCCAGCACCGGCGCGCCTCCGTCGAAGTCAGCCCGAGCCAAGACGCCCCGGCAAAAGAAAGGCGCGCCGAGAGAGCCCCGGCGCGCCCCGCATCGGTGTTTAGTTGAGTGCGGCCTTCACAGCCGCCATGGCATCGCCACCGTC
>JBCBME010000549.1:0-1556 GCA_039822945.1 Pseudomonadota bacterium | reverse complement strand
GGTGATCTCGCCAGAGGCCGCGGGGCCGTTGAGGACAAAACGGAAGCAGAAGCGTTCGGGCGTGGTCTGCACCTTGTGGGTCACGATGGAGACCTTGGCCCCCACCATCCAGTTGAGAAGCGTCGACTTCCCGGCATTGGGCTCTCCGATGAGAGCCACAAATCCGGCGCGCGTTGTGTCGGTATCGGTCATGCCGGTCCTGTCAGAAGCTGAGCCGCGCTCATACCTTACCGCCCTGCCCCTGACAATCGCGCGGGTTCCAGGCTAGCCCGCTTCCTGGAGTGCGGGGGCGAAGGTGATCTCGCCAGAGGCCGCGGGGCCGTTGAGGACAAAACGGAAGCAGAAGCGTTCGGGCGTGGTCAGGTAGCTGACAGCCCCGCTCTCAAACCCGAAACGCGGGTAATAGACATCGCTGCCGGTGAGGACGAGACCCGCCGCGCCCATCCCCAGCGCCCAGCCGGTGGTGGCATGGATAAGCGCGCTGCCGATGCCCTGATGGAAGCGGTCGGGGGCCACGGCGATGGGGCCGATCCCGTACCACCCGGGCGCGCCACCCACCTGTGCAGGCGAGACAGAGACCTGGCCCGCAACAGCGCCGTCGATGTCGGCCACGAGGGACAGCGCAAGGTCGCCCGCAGCGCGGAGCTTTTCGGGGATCGCGCCCTCGGTGCCGTCTGAAAAGCGCGTGGTGGCGAAGGCGGCATAGGTGAGGTCGCGGATCGCGGCAGCATCAGCGGGGGTTTCGAGCCGCAGTCTCATGCCCCGAGTGCCTCAAGGAGCGCCTTGGCCGCGGCTTGCTCCGCCTGGCGTTTGTTGCCCGCTTTGGCCTTGGCCTTTGTTCCGTCGGTCAGCCGCGCCTCGATGGTGAATTCGGGCGCGTGGTCGGGCCCGGAGCGGGCGAGCTCCACATAGGCGGGCGGGGGCATCTTGCGGGCCTGTGCCCATTCTTGGAGCGTGGTCTTGGCGTCCCGCGCGTCATCCTTGACCGAGGTCACGCGGTCGCCCCAGAGCCGCAGCACGAGCGCGCGCGCGGCCTCCATCCCGGCGTCTCGGTAGACGGCTGCGATCACCGCCTCCATCCCGTCGCCAAGGAGCGCGTCTTTTTTGCGGCCACCGGAGAGCATCTCTGAGCGGCCGAGCTTGAGCACCTCCCCTAGCCCGCAGGCGCGCGCCACCTCGGCGCAGGTTTCCTTGCGAACAAGAGCATTGAAGCGGGGCGCAAGCTGCCCCTCGGAGGCGCCAGGATCGGCCTCGAGGAGGGCCTCAGCCATCACGAGACCGAGGACGCGGTCGCCCAGAAACTCCAGCCGTTCGTTGTCGGATCTTGTCTCAGAGCTGAGCGAGGCGTGGGTCAGCGCGGTCACCAGAAGCTCCGGGCGTGCGAAGACGTGCCCGATGCGCTCCTCAAAGGCGCGAACCTCCGCCGATCGCTTCACTCGATGGCCTTGAAGTAACGGTCGGACCGCCACGTCCAGAACCACAGGATCGAACGTCCCGCGGAGGAGAACATGATGCGGTCTGCGCGGCCCACGATATCCTCGAGCGGGACCTGCCCC
>JBCBME010000548.1:0-1557 GCA_039822945.1 Pseudomonadota bacterium | reverse complement strand
GTGATCGGCTTGGCCTGTTCGCCCTGGGTGAGCACGTTGGCCCAGAAGAAATCATTCCAGACAAAGGTGAAGATCAGAACAGCCAGCGCCGCGATCGCGGGCCGAACGAGGGGCAGCACCACGAACCAGAAGATCTTCCACTCCGCGATCCCCTCCACCCGCGCGCTCTCGATCAGGTCGAAAGGCAGCGCCTTGATGAAGTTGCGCATGAAGAGCGTGCAAAACCCGGTCTGGAACGCTGCGTGAAAGAGGAACTGCCCAGCGATCGTGTCATAAAGCCCGGTCTGCACAGACATGTCGCGCACCGGCACCATCAGGATCTGGAAGGGGATGAAGTTCCCCGCCACAAAGAGGAAAAAGAGCGGCAACGCCACGCGGAACTTGTAGATCGCGAGCGCATAGCCCGCGAGGCAGGCCAGCGTGACCGAGATCAGCACCGCGGGCACCGTGATAAGCACCGAGTTCAGCAGGTAAAGCCCGGCCTGCGACTGCGTGAAGACGGCCGAATAGTTCTCCAGCAGCTGAAAGGACGAGGGCCAGCCAAAGACATTGCCCGAGTTGATATCTGCACCCGACCGGATCGAGGTAAGGAAAATCGCCAAAAGCGGGATCAGCCATATGAGCAAAGCGATCGGCAAGAATGCCTGATAGCTCCAGCCTTTGGGCGTGTTCGTGGCGATGGGGCGTGGAAACATTACTCTGTCCTCGCTGGCAGGGCGTCGCGCTCGGCCTTCTTCAGGCTCTTGCGGATGATGTCGTAGCTGACGGTGATGCGGTGTTCGGCAAACGATCGGTCCGTGGCCTCAAAAGGAAGCCGCACCCAGCTTTTGTGGAAATACGGCGCGCGGACGGCTTCGCCTGCGTCGATGAGCATCGCGGCGATGTCCGTGTCCGCGCATTTGACGGAGACGCCATCGCCCGGGCTCTCGCCGCCGGCGATGCAGGCAAACATCTTGCCCCCCACCTTCCAGCTGATGAGCTCGGGCGGCAGCGCGAGCGTCGCCCCCGGCAGCGCGCCACAGATCGCATCAACATCCGCGCGCGTGATCATCGCGTGCCCTTCTCGTCCTGATACATCCGCCACAGGAAGTAGGAGATGTAGACGAGCATGATGGCGAAGAGGACGACAGCCACGGCCGAGCCGTAGCCATAGCGCTCCCCGAATTCGGAAATCGCCACCTCGAACATGTAATAGGCCAGCACGTTCGTGGAGCCGAAGGGGCCACCCTGCGTCATGATCGCGATCATGTCGAACGAGCGGAGCGCGCCGATGACGGTGACGACCACGGCGATGAAGGTGGCCGGGCGCAGCTGCGGCAGCACCACGTACCAGAGCATCTTCCAGCCTTTCGCCCCGTCGAGCCGCGCGGCCTCGATCTGGTCGGCGGCGACATTATTGAGGCCCGTGAGGTAGAGGATCATGCAGTATGCTATCTGGGGCCAGAGGCCCGCCGCGATGATCCCGTAGGTGGCCCATTCGGGGCTTGAGAGGATGTCCGGCGCGGGCCGCGAGCAGGTGAAGGTGACGTTGCCGATGAAGTTCACCGTCTCTTCGCA
>JBCBME010000547.1:0-1585 GCA_039822945.1 Pseudomonadota bacterium | reverse complement strand
GGCGGGCCTGTCGCTTGAGGATGCCATGGTGCGCGGCGCGGCAGGGGCGGCCCTCGTCGTCACGCGCCCGGGCTGCGCCTCCGCCATGCCCACCGCTTCTGAAATTGACGCCTTCCTCTCGCAACACGAGGCCCCCTGATGCATATCCCGCCCTTTGACAACAAGAACGCCCCCATCGTGCCCGCAGGCGACGCGCGCACTCCGCTCGTCTATTTTAACCGGCTCGTCCTTCAGCCCGGAGAGACGATCGAGAGCCACGTCGATGGCTATGAGACCTGCATCGTGCCCGCCACGGGAACGGTGGATGTGAGCATTGGCAGCTTCAACGCCGACGGGGTCGGTGAACGCGGGCAGGATGTCTGGGATGGAGAGCCTGCGGGCGTGTACGTCCCCACCGGAGCCACGGCCGAGATCGAGGCCAAGTCGCAGGCGGAAGTCTTCGTGGCGGGTGCCCGCTTTGACGATGTCTATGAGCCCTTTGTCGTGCGTCCGGCCGACATCGATCCCGTGCAGTACGGCTCGGACGACACAAAAACCCATCGCAAAATCAAGCACATCCTGGGGCAGAACCCGCCGGGCCGGGTCGGGCGTCTTCTCGTCTCGGAACTTTTCACTGTGGGGGCGGGTGGCTGGTCTGGCTTTCCGCCGCACAAGCATGACACGGACCGCCTCCCCGATGAGACGCGCCACGACGAGGTCTACAACTTCCGGTTCCGGCCCGGGCACGGCTTTGGCATGCAGCTCCTCCAGCGGGAGGATGGCGCCGTGGGCGAGGCCTACCACATCGTCGATGGCTCCACGCTCCAGATCGATACGGGCTATCATCCCTGCGTCGCCGCGCCGGGCTACGAGATGTACTACTTCACGATCCTGGCGGGGCTTTCGCAGCGCTCGCTCGTGCAGTTTTTCCAGCCCACCCACGCCTATCAGGTGGAGACGATCCCGGGGATCAAGGACATGGTGGCGAAGTTCAAGTAATGCCGCTGACCTCGCTCCTCCCGCTTCTTGAGGCTGCAGAGGCCCGCCGCGCGACAGCGCTCGGCCTCGTCTGCCTCGGCTGGGAGGATGCTGTGGCCTATGTGCGCGCGGGGGAAGCCACAGGCGTGCCGGTGATCCTGCAGGCCGGGCCGTCTGCGCGCCGCCATATCCCCGTGCGCGTCTGGGGCGCGATCTTTCGCGAGCTCGGGGAGGGGGCTTCCGTTAATGTCGTGGCTCATCTCGACCACGGGGCGTCGCCCGAGGAGTGCTTTGAGGCGCTCGATGCGGGCTTCACCAGTGTGATGTTTGACGGATCAAAGCTCCCGCTGGCGCAGAACATCTCTGAGACCGAACGGATGCTCACGCGTGCGAAGTCCTATGGCGCCAGCACGGAGGCCGAGATCGGCTTTGTGGGCTATGCCGAGGGCGCGGCGTCCAAGGGTACGGATCCCGATGAGGCGCGCGCCTTCCACGATGCAGCTCCGGTCGATTGCCTCGCCGTCAGCGTGGGCAACGTGCATCTTCACATGGAACAGGCCGTCGCGCTCGACTTTGATCTCCTGGACGAGATGGTGGCTGCCGTGCACTGCCCGCTTGTCCTCCATGG
>JBCBME010000546.1:0-1587 GCA_039822945.1 Pseudomonadota bacterium | reverse complement strand
AGGAAAGGGTCGAACGCCACCACGTGGGTGAGGCGATCAGCTACAGGCTCACGGCCGGGCCCCAGTAGCTCTAACGCTTGGCCTCGATCGCCTCCCAGATTTTGCCTGCCACGTTGATCCCGTCGAACCGCTCGAGCTCCTGAATACCGGTGGGGGAGGTCACGTTGATCTCCGTGAGCCAGCCGCCGATCACATCGATGCCCACGAAAATCTGGCCGTTGTCACGCAGCGTGGGCCCGATGGCTGCGCAAATCTCGCGCTCGCGGTCCGTGAGGCCCACTTTCTCGGGGCGTCCCCCCACATGCATGTTCGAGCGCGTCTCGCCCGCGGCAGGCACGCGGTTGATCGCACCCACGGGCTCCCCATCCACGAGGATCACGCGCTTGTCGCCCGCGCTCACGTCGGGGAGGAACTTCTGCGCGATAAGCGGCTCGCGGTTGATGCCGGCAAAGAGCTCATGGAGGGAGGCAAGGTTGCCGTCCTCCGGCCGCAGGCGAAAGACACCGGCCCCGCCATTGCCGTAGAGCGGCTTGATGATGATGTCGCCGTGGCGCGCGCGAAACTCCCGCAGCGCCTCGAGCGAGCGCGCGATCATGGTGGGGGGCGTGAGTTCTGCGAAGTCGAGCACGAGCAGCTTTTCGGGGAAGTTCCTGACCCAGAACGGATCATTCACCACCAGTGTCTGCGGGTGCACCTTTTGCAGGAGATGCGTCGTCGTGATGTAGCCCATGTCGAAGGGCGGATCCTGCCGGAGCCAGACCACGTCGAAATCGGTGAGCGGCACAGTCTCCCAGGGGCCGAAGCCGACATGGGCGCCCTCTTTGCGCGCCACCGTGACGGCCCGTCCGTGCGCACGCACCTCGCCGCTGTCAAAGACGAGCTGGTCGGGCGTGTAGACAAAAAGCGTGTGCCCGCGCGCCTGCGCCTCTTCGGCCAACCGAAAGGAGCTGTCGGCGTTGATGTCGACATGCTCGATGGGATCCATTTGGAATGCGACGCGCATGGGCAGGTCTCCGTTACCGTTCCCCCGCTCTTTGGCGCAGGTCGACGGCGGAGGCAACGCGGCCCGCACATCGAGGGCCGCACAGCATGTCTGCAGGAGCGGCGCGCGCTAGGCTGCCAGCGCGTTTTCCACGACCTCGATCTGTCCAGCGTGATCGAACGCGGCCACGTCATACCGGGCAGCCGTGCTTTGCCCCTCGGGCTGCAGCGCCAAGAATGCCGATGCGCTCTGCATGAGCCGGGCAACCTGCGCAGGGCGCAAGGAATAGAGCGCTTGGGCCAGCGTGCTCGATGTCTTTACTTCCACAAAGACGAGGCTGCCCAACGGGTGGCGCAGGACGAGATCGATCTCACCCGCCTCCCCCTTCCACCGCTTCGCGACGCAGGCAAAGCCGCGCCCTTCGTAGTGGCGCAAAACGGCGTCTTCGGCCGCCACGCCCTTGAGGTGAGATGTCATTCCGCGGTGGGATCTGTCGGGTGTCAGGGCTTTTGCTCCGATTTGAGGCGCAGCGCGCGCTGGTAGATCTCGCGCCGCGGCAGGCCCAGAGCGCCCGCCACGGCGTCTGCTGCATCCTTTACGCGCAT
>JBCBME010000545.1:0-1603 GCA_039822945.1 Pseudomonadota bacterium | reverse complement strand
CAGGTGCCTCGAGCGAGATCCCCAACGCAGCCGCAACCTCCTCCGCCGCCGCATCCGGCGGCGCGCCCGCAGCCACCGCGGCCTCTGCCGCGGCTAGGGCAGGTGCAGAGAGGTTGAATGGCCCGCGCACCCGCGTGAGCACGTCGATGATCTCCTGACGGGCATAGCCCCAGCCCACGCGGAGCCCGCCGAGGCCGTAGAGCTTGGAGAATGTCCGGGTCATGATGACGTTGCCACGCGCACCCGCGAGCCCTGCCCCGCCGTCGTAGCTGTCCCCGTAGCCATCTGCGTATTCGGCGTAGGCCCCGTCGATGACGAGGATCACGTCCGCGGGCAGCGCATCAGCCAGCCGCTCGATCTCGGCCATGGGAATGGTGGTGCCGGTGGGATTGCCGGGGTTGGTGAGAAAGACGAGCCGCGTGCGCGGGCTCACCGCTGCGAGGATCGCATCGACATTCACGCGGCGCTCTCGCTCGGCCACCTTCACTGGCGTCGCGCCCGCTGCGCGCGCCAGGATCGGATACATCGAAAAGCCGTGCTCGGTGTGGATCACCTCGTCGCCCACGCCTGCATAAGCCTGACAAAGGAAGGTGAGCACCTCGTCAGAACCCACGCCACAGATGATCTGCGCGGGATCGAGCCCGTGGACCTCTCCGATCAGCGCGCGCAGACGCCCATGATCGGTAGAGGGATAAAGGTGCATGGTGGCCGCCGCCTTGGCCAAAGCCGCCTGCGCCGAGGGCGGCGGGCCCTTCGGATTTTCGTTCGACGACAGCTTCAGCACCTCCGAGCGCCCGGCAATATGGGACGCCCCGCCCTGATAGAGCGCGATATCCATGATGCCGGGTTGTGGTTTGGGTGCCATGTCGTCTCTCCTCCCTGAGAGGCTTATCGCCAGCCCCCGCTCATCGCCACCCTCAAACGCAAAAGGCCGCCGGGTTGCGGCGGCCAGTTGCTGACGATGGGCAGAACCGGCTTAGTTCTGCGCGTAGAATTCGATGACGAGGTTGGGTTCCATCATCACCGGGTAGGGCACATCCGAGAGGCCCGGCGTACGTGTGAACGTCGCCGTCATCTTGGAGTGGTCGGCCTCGATGTAATCGGGCACGTCGCGCTCGGGCAGCTGGATCGCCTCGAGGATGGCCGCCATCTGCTTGGAGCGGTCACGGACCTCGATCACGTCGCCTTCCTTCACGCGGTAGGAGGCGATGTTGACGAGCTTGCCGTTCACGCGAACGTGGCGGTGGTTCACGAACTGGCGCGCCGCAAAGATCGTCGGCACGAACTTCGCGCGGTAGACGACCGCGTCGAGACGACGCTCGAGCAGGCCGATGAGGTTTTCACCGGTGTCGCCCTTCAGACGCTCAGCCTCTGCATAGATGCGGCGGAACTGCTTTTCCGTCAGGTCGCCGTAGTAGCCCTTGAGCTTTTGCTTGGCGCGTAGCTGCGTGCCGAAGTCGGACATCTTGCCTTTGCGGCGCTGACCGTGCTGGCCGGGGCCGTATTCGCGGCGGTTCACCGGGGACTTCGGACGTCCCCAGATGTTCTCGCCCATGCGGCGGTCGATCTTGTACTTGGCGGCGGTGCGCTTGGTCACGGCCTC
>JBCBME010000544.1:0-1603 GCA_039822945.1 Pseudomonadota bacterium | reverse complement strand
CTCAAAGACCGCGCGCTCCATCTTCAGGGGGCCGAGCTCTGCGGCCATGGCGGTATCGAGCCTTTTGGCCGCGGCGCGGCGCGTGCGGGTGAGCGTTTCTGCGGCCTTGTTGTAGGTGTCCTCTGCCTCTGCGGCGGCAGCCTCGAGCGCGGTGATATCGGCGCCGCTGGCCTCGAACGTGTCGAGCTTGCCCCGGAGCTCGGCGCTGAGCGCGGCAAGCTCATCGGGGCTGACCTTGTGCTTGCGGGCGAGATCACGGAGCGCAAAGAGCCGCTCCTCGGCGACCTCGAGCTCGTGGGGGTCAAAGGACAGGCTGTCGAGGAGCGCATCGACCCCGCTTTGCGCCTCCCCCAGCTCCACCATTGCCCGGCTCAACGCCGCGAGGGGCGCATCAATCCCGCCGGGCACCTTGTCTGCGGCGCCATCGAGCCAGCGGGCGGCATCGCCCATGAAGCCCTCTGCCCCTTCGAGACCGAGCGATGATGCGGCCTTGGCGATGTCCTCCTGGATGCGTTCGGCGGCCTGCATGAGACGGCGGCGGGCGTCGAGGGCGGCGTCCTCGCCAGCTTCGGGCGCGAGCGTTTCGAGCTCGGCCACGGCGTGGCGCAAGAAGTCTTCTTCGGCAGCGAGCTCGGCCACGGCGGCGCGGGCGGCCTCGAGCCTGCGCACGGTCTCACGGCGCGCGCGCCAGGCCTCGGAGACAGCGCGGCGCTCCCCCTCCACATCAGCAAAGGCGTCGAGCAGCGCGCGGTGGCCACGCACATTCAAAAGCCCGCGATCATCGTGCTGGCCGTGGAGCTCGATCAGGGTCTCGGACAGGGTGCGCAACAGCTCCCCCGAGGCGCGGCGATCGTTCACATAGGCGGTCTTGCGGCCATCGCGGCTGTTGACGCGGCGCAGCACGAGCTCGCCGTCATCGCTGGCATAGCCGGCCTCTTGCAGCAGCGCCTCGGCGGCATGGCCGGGGGGGAGATCGAACCAGGCGGTCACCTCCCCCTGCTCGGCGCCCGTGCGCACGAGATCCGCGCGCCCCCGCCAGCCCAGCACGAAGCCAAGCGCATCAAGGAGGATCGATTTGCCCGCCCCCGTCTCGCCCGTGAGCACATTCAGACCCGGCTGGAACTCAAGCTCCAACCGGTCGATGATGAGCATATCTCGGATATCAAGCCCGCGTAGCATCGCCTGTGAGGTGAGGTCTCCCCCACCGCTCCCTCGTCAGAGCCATTCGCCCCGGATCACCTGGCGATAGATCGCGCTGAGCCAGTTGTCACCGCGTGAAGATGCCTCAAGCCCCTGCCCGCGCAGCAGCGAAAAGCTGTCTTCGTACCAGTCGGTGCCGCGGTAATTGTGCCCGAGGATCGCGCCTGCGGTCTGCGCCTCGTCGTCGAGGCCGAGCGCGAGGTAGCTTTCCACGAGGCGGTGGAGCGCCTCGGCGGTGTGTGATGTCGTCTGGAAATCCTCCACCACCACGCGGAAGCGGTTGATGGCCGCGCCGTAGTGGCGCTGCTTGAGGTAGTAGCGGCCGATCTCCATCTCCTTGCCCGCAAGGTGATCGAAGGCGAGGTCGAATTTGAGGACCGATGTCTCGGCGTATTCGCTTTCC
>JBCBME010000543.1:0-1607 GCA_039822945.1 Pseudomonadota bacterium | reverse complement strand
CACCGGCACCGCTGAAAACGTGGCCCGCTCCGCCGCAAAGCTTGCCCGTTCACGCGGCCATGATGTCAACATTTGCGGAAATTAGTGTAAACTCAAACTGACATACCTGCGTCAGCCGTGGTCAAGGCCACGCGCTTCCGGACGGTGTAGGAGATAGAGCGTGGCCGAGGTCACAAGCACGCCTGACAAGAGGTAGAGCGATGCGGCCCACAGCCCGAAGGCCCATGTCAGCCCAAGGCCCGCGAGCGGCGCGAACGCAGCCCCGAAGATCCAGCTGAGATTGGTGGCAAGCGCCGAGCCGGAATACCGGAAACGCGGCGGGAAACGACCGGGCACGATGGAGCTTGCCTGCCCATAGGAAAAGCCCAGCAGGATAAAGCCCAGGATCATGTAGACAGCAGGCGCAGTATCGAGCGTCGTGATGGTCAGACACAAGAGCACGATGGCGATGGTCACTGCCCAATGCACTTTGCGCTGCCCGATCTTGTCGGCAATGAAGCCCGACGCGATGACGGCCACGATCCCAAAACCCGCGCCGATCAGCTGCCACAAAAGGAGCGTTTCTATGTAAACGGAGCCGTAGAGAAGCTGGTAGGCCAACGGGAAGATCGTAACCATGTGGAAGAGCGCGTAGGAGGCAATGGGCAGCGTCGTCGACAGCAGGATCGGGCGCCACTGCGTGCGGAGCAGCTCGCCGATGGGTGCCATCTGGAAGCTCTCTTCGTTGCCGCCAAAGTCTGTTTGCAGCAGTCGGATCCGGGCAAAGAGGCTCACCACGTTCACGGCCATCACGGCAAAAAACGCAAATCGCCAGCCGTACTGATAGAACTCGTCGAGCGTCAGGAACCCTGTCAGCACGTAAAAGAGCGATGCCGCCACCGCAAAGCCAAAGGGCCCGCCGAGCTGTGCAACCATCGCATAGCGCGCCTCATAGCCCTCGGGAGCCGCGTTGCGCAGCTGGAGCGTGATCCCATCCCAGCCGAGACCAAGCCCGATGCCCTGCGCGATCCTCAACGCGATCAGAAGCGCGGGGGCGAGCCAGCCGATCTGCTCGTAGCCGGGAAGGAGCCCGATCGCGACGGTCGCCGTGCCCATCATAAAGAGCGCAAGCGTGATCTTGGCGATCTTGCCGATGCGGCGCTGAATGGCGCGGCCGCCAATCTGGGCAAAGGGCCGGACCACAAAGGCAATGGCGAACGTAACGAAGGCGAGCATCGTGCCTTCGATGGCGCTGAAGGTGGGGAAGAAGAGCTGCGGGAAGACAAGAACGCAGGCAATCCCGTAGACGAAAAAGCCGAAAAAGTCGGTGACCCGCGACATGATCACGGTGGTGATCACCTCATCGAGGGTCGCGGTGTGTTCGTGTGTCGCATGCGAGTCTGACATCTCGTTGCTCTCTTCACCTGTCCGAAAGTTCTGTCTGCTCTACCTTACATAGCGCTGCGATGGTTTCCGCAACGTCCAGTTGGTGCGTGCTTTTGTTGCAGTGCAGCAAAGGCCAGCCGGCCTAGATAACGATAGAGATATTGAGCGCGAGTAAAGGCCCGCCTGAGATAGCCAACTCCCTCACGTAAATGATGACTAGAGACAGGTGCTCCAACCGATGA
>JBCBME010000542.1:0-1629 GCA_039822945.1 Pseudomonadota bacterium | reverse complement strand
CACGTATAGGAGCGCCACGACGCGGGGTCGCGTTTCCTCCGTGGCGCGGTCGGCCGCGAGTGCGAGCCCTGCCGTTTGCGTCATGTGCATGCCCAGACCCGTGAGGAGGAAAGCGAGCGCCGCACCGGCTTCCCCCACCCATTCAGGGCCAATGGCCTGCTTGCCCTCTCCGAGGATCACGAGCGCCATAGGCATGATCGCGAGCCCACCAAACTGGTAAAGCGAGCCAAACCAGAGAAATGGGATGCGCTTCCACCCGATGGCCGAGCGATGCGTGTCCGAGCGGAACCCGAGGAGCGCACGGAAGGGCGCAGACACCACCGGCAGTGCGATCATCACCGCCACGATCCAGGCCGCCACGCTGAGTTCCACGATCATGACGCGGTTGAGCGTCCCCAGCAGCATCACCGCCGCCATGCCTACTGAAACCTGAAAGAGCGACAGCCGCAAAAGCTGCCCCAGCGGGAGGTCATCGGACACCGCATCCGAGAACGGCAGCATGCCAATCGTGAAGCGCGTGAGGGGATGCCGTTCAGCCATCACGCCGCTCCATGCAAGTGGAGATGTAAAAGCCGCTCCGCACCTTGCCCACGGCCGACGAACCGGTCAGCCGCGCCACCCGGTCGGTATCCTGCGGCACCATCACGGGGCTCTTGTCCCCCCGCGGAAAGAGCTTGCCCGCCGCCCAGAACGCCATGAGGAACGTCGTCCGCGGCGCGAGCGTGAAAACGGTGAGCGGCGCCGCATTGCTGAGCGCGGCGAGCGCGGCCCGCAGATCGTCGAGCCCGTAATAGATGAGCGAATCCATCGCGAGGACGGCATCGAAATGCCCGCGCGGCGCGAGCATGTCGCCCGCCTCGTAGGTGACCTGATCCCTCAGCGCCCCTGGGAGGCGCGCCTCAGCAATTTCGATGAGAGAAGGCGAGATATCGACGCCCACGACCTCCGCACCGGCCTCCGCCAGCGCAACAGAGGCCACGCCGGGCCCGCAGCCCGCATCAAGCACGCGCTTGCCTCGCAAATCACCTAGCCGGGAGATCATCAAGGCCCGCATCTCGTCGCGCCCGGCGCGCACTGTGGCGCGTACGCGGCTCACCGGGGCGTCCGATGTCAGGCGCTCCCACGTCGCGGTCGCGGTGCGGTCGAAGTAGTCTTCGACGCGGCCAAGGGTGGCGTCATATGTCTGCGTCCGCGCCATCAATCGAAACCCAAGAGCTCGAAGATCTCGCGATCGGGCAGTGGCGCAGGCGCAAGGGCCTCCGTGCCGTCCCAGAGCGATTGCGCGAGGCGGATATACTCGGCGCGGCAGCGCACGATGTCCTCCTCGTCGGGCATCTCGAAGAGCGTCTTCTTCTTGAGGCGCGAGCGGCGGATGGCATCGACAGCGGGCATGTGCGCGATGCGCTTGAAGCCCACCTTGTCGCAGAAGCGGTCCACCTCCTCGGTGGTCTCGGAGCGGTTGGCCACGCAGCCCGCAAGGCGCACGGAGTAGTTCTTCGATTTTGCCTGAACGGCCGCGATGATGCGGTTCATGGCGTAGATGTTGTCTGCGGCGGGTTTGCCGCGCCGCTCCAGCATGCTGATCGCGCTGTGATCGTGACGGCTAATGATTTCGACAGCATCTACGCC
>JBCBME010000541.1:0-1635 GCA_039822945.1 Pseudomonadota bacterium | reverse complement strand
CGACGGCAAGGTCAAGACACAGCAGCCCGCGCAGCCGAGCGGTTTTCAGGAAGATGCGAACCCCGCGCGTTGTTCGATCCCAAACGCCCTGCGTGTCCGACGAAACAGGTGTCGATAGGCGCGTGGTCAGCACGAAAGCGGCTGAGACGAGAAAGCCGAGCACGGCAATCACAAAAAGCGCTTCGTATGGAAGGGTCAGGAGGATGAGAAATGCGAGGAGCGGACTTGATATGCTCTCAAGGTCGTAGGCGAGGCGCGAGAGAGACAGGCCGCGGGTATAGTCGCCCTCGTCCGGCAGCACATCGGGAATGGTTGCCTGGAACGTGGGCGTAAAGGCGGCGGACGCGGCCTGGAGCAGGAAGACGAGCACGAAGACCTGCCAAACCTCGCTCACGAATGGGAAGACGACCACCGTGAGCGCGCGGACGATATCTAGGCTCGCCAAAAAGGCACGACGCGGGACGCGGTTGGCGAAGGCGGCGGCCACGGGAGCAAGCGTTACGTAGGCCACCATTTTGACGGTAAAGATCAGGCCGAGGACGAGCGCCCCATCCTCGCCCGCGAAGTCGTAG
The DNA here is from genome assembly GCA_039822945.1 of Pseudomonadota bacterium. GTDB lineage: Bacteria > Pseudomonadota > Alphaproteobacteria > Rhodobacterales > Rhodobacteraceae > Shimia_B. Next base: position 1,063 of record JBCBME010000541.1, on the reverse strand, counting down.
GCCAAGAGACCAAGGGCGACCGTTAGTAGCCCGGTTCCGGTGAGCGCTGAGATCTGTGCCAGAAACAGGTGGCGGAACGCACGGTTGGCAAGGATGCTCAGCATGGGGGAAGCTTAGGTTTTCGGTGTGGATAGGGCCAGTTCCCGCCCACCAGTCCGCAGTTGCGCGTTTGTTTCGCCGCAACAGTCGCCGGTCAGACGAGGAGGATAAGTGCCCAAGCCGCAAGGCCAATCTGGATCAGCTGAAGGACGACCGAGGCCCCGTGTAGGCGCCCGAAGGCGGCTCGATCATCGCGATCTGTGGCGGCGTTGATTTGCGGCATCAGGATTTGGCGGGCGTAGATCGTGCTAAGACAGATCGCCAGGATTAGCGCACCGCCTAGGGCGGATATGGCGAACGCGACAGCGGCGGAGGCAGCCGACAGGACGATTACGGCGAGATAGTAGAACGGAAAGGTGCCGCGCAGGATTGGGCGGACCTGCTCGCTGGGGAGTTGGGCGAAGAGGACCGGTGCAAAGCCGAAGCTGAAGAAGACCATGCCGCCAAAGAGCGTAGCGGCGAGGAGTATTGCGGCGATCGTCATGGCCCGTCCTTTCGTTTGCCAGGAAGCTAGGCGGCTGGCGGCGTTGGGCGCTGGGGCGGCTTGACGCAGATGCTAGGTCTCAGGGAAGGGCGTGTCCTGGCCAAGGAGCAGGCGCGAGACGATGTAGCGCAGGAGCCTCGCGGCGTACTCGGGATCGTGCGGGGCGTCTGTTGAAACCTCTGCCGATGCCACCGATGCGCCGGTCTCGTCTTCGGCCAGCTCTACCTTGAAGATGCCCCGACCGGTCCAGCTTCTGTGCAGATAGAGCGTTGGGGCTTCGTAGAATATGAACCACTTGTCTTCCATGGCCGCGGGGATCAATCCGGCTTTGATCCGTGACAGCTCTTCAGGGGAGAATGCCGCATGATACAGGATCGGTGTCGTTGATCCGAAGGGTTCGGTCTTCCAGTCGGTGCGTTTGGCAGTCATGGCGTCAGGGTAGCCGGGGCAGACATGTAAAAACGCCGCCCGGTGGGGCGG
>JBCBME010000540.1:0-1651 GCA_039822945.1 Pseudomonadota bacterium | reverse complement strand
CGCAATGGCATCGATATGGCCAAATGCGTCGTTCTGGGCGCAAGCCTTTGCGGTGTCGCGGCACCTTTGCTGAAGCCTGCGCAAACCTCAATGGCCGCCGTTGTGGAGGCCATTGAAAAGCTCAAGCTGGAGTTCCAAACGGCCATGTTCCTGTTGGGGTGTGGCGACGTCTCTGCGCTCCGCGCCAACACCGCTTTGATCAGAAAACGAGGAGGCCGCTTTTGACAATGCCGGGTCTTGAGGCGCTCAGCTTTTATGCGCCGCAAACATATGTCAGCTTGGATCAACTGGCGGCCCATTACGGGATCGATCCTGAGAAGTATTCAAAGGGCATCGGTCAGGAAAAAATTGCATTGCCGGGTCAGGACGAAGACATCGTGACCATGGCCGCCGAAGCGGCTCGCGCCATCGTCACTGCCGAGGATGCCGAGGCCATCGACACGGTCCTCTTTGCCACTGAGACGGGTATCGATCAGTCCAAAGCGGCTGGCGTTTATGTGCACAAGCTGCTCGATCTGCCGTCCAATGTCCGCGTCGTCGAGCTCAAACACGCCTGCTACTCCGGCACCGCCGGGCTGCAGCTCGCCGCCGGCCATGTTGCCCGCAAGCCTGACCGCAAGGTGCTCGTGATCGCGTCTGACGTGAGCCGCTATGATGTCGATAGCCCGGCAGAAGCCACGCAGGGCTGCGGCGCGGTTGCGATGCTCGTCTCCGCCAATCCGCGTGTCATGGAGCTCGACACGGCCACCGGATGCCACTCCGAAGACATCATGGACTTCTGGCGCCCGAACTACCGCAAGACGCCCCTCGTTGATGGGAAGTACTCCACGGTCAAGTATCTGCACTCGCTGGCCCACGCCTGGGAAGATTACGTCTCCCAAGGCGGACGTGCCTTCAACGAGATGGCGCAGTTCTGCTACCACATTCCCTTCACGCGGATGGGAGCCAAGGCCCACGCGCATCTGAGCAAGATGAACCAGGCCCAGAATGACGTGAACCTCATCGAAGCGGGGATGATCTACAACCGAGAGGTGGGCAACTGCTACGCCGCCTCGCTCTATCTCAGCCTGATCTCGATGCTGGAGAACGCCCCGGTCGATCTCACCGGCCGGCCCGTGGGCATGTTCTCCTACGGCTCAGGCGCCGTGGCGGAGTTCTTCTCCGCCGTCGTTCAGCCAGGCTACAAGGACCACCTGATGGTGGCCCATCACAACAAGCTTCTCGAGGATCGCGTGGCGCTCAGCTACGACGAATACCTTGCCTTCCGCCACGCCCCAGACCCCACAGATGGCAGCGAGGCTGTTATGGCGCAGGTCGCTCGCGGCCGATATCGTCTAGCTCGGATCCATGAGCACAAACGTCACTACGAAGCCGTCTGATACTCGGAGCGCGCGCGCACCCGGCAAGCTCATCTTGTCCGGCGAACACTCCGTTGTTTACGGAGCGCCCGCGCTCGCCGTGGCCGTCCAGCACTACACAGCTGTCACCTTTACCCCGCTCCATCAGACGGGCGGGCTCTTTACCGCGTTCGAGAGCCTGAGCCCGTCGGCGTTTTATCCCTTCGATGCTCTGAAGAGCTTCAAGGAGGGGCTCGACCGCCGTTTTGACGAATTCATGCGCGGCGACATGCCGGTCCAAAAGATCCTTCAGC
>JBCBME010000539.1:0-1659 GCA_039822945.1 Pseudomonadota bacterium | reverse complement strand
TCATGAAGCCCATCCCCGATCTCGACGATCTCTGCCAGCGGGCGGTCGGGCAAGGCGTGTTTGGCACCAAGATGCGCTCAGTCATCGGGGCTGCCAATGAGGCTGGCGTGGACGCCATCGTTGACCAGCAGTTTGCCTTTGGGGCGCAGATCGCGGCCCACGGTCTTGTTCCGATCCTCGAGCCCGAAATCACGATCTCGATCTCGGACAAGGCAGAGGCAGAGGACATGTTGCTCGCCTCGATCCTGAAAAAGCTCGATGGTTTGGCAGAGGGCGAAGAGATCATGCTGAAGCTGACGCTGCCCGAGACCGCCGGGCACTACGCGCCGCTCATCGCGCATCCCAAGGTGATGTGTGTCGTCGCGCTGTCTGGTGGCTACAGCCGCGAGGAAGCGAATGCGCGTCTGAGCCAGAACAAGGGCATGATCGCGAGCTTTTCCCGGGCGCTGACCGAGGGTCTGAGCGCGCAGCAGAGTGACGAGGACTTTAACGCCACCATCGGCGAGACGATCGACAGCATCTATCAAGCATCGATCACCTAGGAACGCGCAGAGAGGGGATTCCTTTCGCGAATCACCTGTGCAATAGTCTGTCTCGAAGGGCCCAGAGAGGCCTTGCGAGGCAGACATGACATCATCCACCACCCGGCCCGCGCTCGGCGCCCTGGCCTATCTGACTGTGTGTTTGGCGCTCAGCGCCTATTTCACATTCGCTGCAGTGCAGGGGGATTTCGGCCTTTTCAAGCGGGCCGAGATCGACGCCGAAGCAGCGCTCCTTTCGCAGGATCTGGCGGAGTTGTCAGACGAGATTGCCGTGCTTGAAAACAAGACCACACGGCTGTCAGACACTTACCTTGATCTTGATCTTCTCGATCAGCAGGCCCGCGATGTCTTGGGGCTTCTCCGCACGGACGAAATCGTCGTCCGCTGAGCGGCCCGCTCCCCCACGCATCCGCCGAAATTTGGATCTTTTTCGACGCATGAGCCATGCATGTGGCGCATTGCGGCATGCGTGAAACGCCGGGTTAACGCAGCGTCCGGAATCGGATAATAAATAGTTTAACGTTAAACCATTCGGGGAGGAGCCGATGGCCGCTCGTAAGTCAGCCAAGCCAAATGTCTCAAAGGATGAGTTGCTCAACCACTACCGCGAGATGCTGTTGATCCGGCGCTTCGAGGAAAAGGCGGGCCAGCTCTACGGCATGGGCCTCATCGGGGGCTTTTGCCACCTCTACATCGGGCAAGAAGCGGTTGTCGTCGGCCTTGAGGCCGCCACCAAAGAGGGCGACATGCGTGTCACCTCCTACCGCGACCACGGCCATATGCTCGCCTGCGGGATGGATCCAAAGGGCGTCATGGCCGAGCTCACGGGCCGCGAGGGCGGCTACTCTAAGGGCAAGGGCGGCTCCATGCACATGTTCTCGAAAGAGAAGCATTTCTACGGGGGCCACGGCATCGTCGCAGCGCAGGTGCCCATCGGCGCGGGCCTCGCATTCGCAGACAAGTATCTCGGCAATGACCGTGTCACGTTTGCCTATTTTGGCGATGGCGCCGCGAACCAGGGCCAGGTCTACGAGGCCTACAACATGGCAGAGCTTTGGGATCTGCCGGTGATCTTCGTCATCGAGAACAACCAATACGCCATGGGCACCAGCGTGAA
>JBCBME010000538.1:0-1674 GCA_039822945.1 Pseudomonadota bacterium | reverse complement strand
CCCGAAACGTCCCAGACGCCAGCACCTGGCTTTCCTCGGACACGATGACCACCTCATCCACCACCTGATCGATGAAGAGCGGTGAGAAGAGGACCCAGCCTGCAGCGCCTGCCACGGCGCCGGCGATAAAGGAGGGGACGGCGATTTTGAGAGCTTTGAGCATGGCGCTTCCTTTCTGGTCTCTTGCTCCAAACGTGGGCGCAGGTGATGCGCGCGCAATGTTTGCGACAGGCCCGGCACGCGCACGTGACGGATGTTTCAAAATAGATCCGCACCGAGGCAATTTGCCCGCCTGCGAGCGTGGGAGCCTTGCTAGACTGGAGCTGTCTTCCCTCCAGGAGCTGCCGTCATGTTCTCTCGTTTCCTTTTGTCCGCCGCTGCGGCCGTCGTCATTGCAAGCGGGGCTCTCGCCCAAACCACAAGCCAGGCTGAGCGTTTGGCAGACCTCATCAGCAAGGATTTCACCAGCCAGGCCCTGGACGCGCTCAATACCGGCCTGCGGGCCGAAGCGATCACGCTGGCCCTGCGCGCATTGCCACCCGATCCCACAGAGGCTGATCTCGAAAAGTATGCGCCCGCCATGGAAGCGCTGACGATGGCGGCTGTGGCGCGCCATGTCCGGCTGCCGCTGCCGTCTCCGGCCTGGGCCCAGTTCAATCGGTGCGGGGACAGGCTGCTGACCTCTGAACTCATCGGCATCAATGGCGGCGTGGACCAGATCGGCGCGGTGCTCTGGTCCACGGAGGATGCCAGCAAGATCGCCACGCTCTTCACGCCTCAGGAGCTCAACACCGACGGGTTTGGTGCGCCGCATCCCGTCTTTAGCCCAGATTGCACGCTCATTGCCGGGGTGGGCGTGGGCGCGGGCCGGGTGGCGATCTTTGATGGCCGCACCGGGGCGCTCCTGCGCGATATCGGGCAGGTGAGCATCGGGCGTGGCGTGAGCGGGCCCGTCTTCAGCGCTGACGGGACGCGTCTGGCCATCACCGATCATGAGGCTAACACCCTGACGCTCTGGGACACGGCCACTTGGAATGTGGTGGCGCAGATCCCGTCTGCGAGCCTCTTTGAGTTTCGGATGTATGCGCCCGGCGGTGCCGGGTCGGAGATCACGATCTACCAGAGGGAGGGAAACCCGCTGCAGGAGTATCGCTTCCTGATCCGGGCGCTCTCCGCCGATGGCAGCGTGGAGACGCTCGCCACCTTCACCGATCAAAACGAAGCCCCGCAGCCAAATCCTGGGTTTTCTCAAGCCACAAGCCCAGATGGAAACTGGTTCATCTCCCATGATGCAAATTTCGGGGGGCTCGTGATCAACCGCGCGGGTGCCATCGTGTACAAAAGGCCGCCCGATCAGCAGGGGACGGCGCCCTTGGTCTTCAGTCGCGATGGCAGCTCGGTGGTGCAACTGGCGATCCTTCAGCCCAATTCCACCGCTGTCGACATCGATCTGGCTACGGGGGCGGCGGGGCCAGCGGACCTTGAGGACATGCTGCCCTATCTGCACGTCGTCTTTACGTTGGACGGCGCGTTTGCGGCGGTCCAGCAATACGGTGTTCCGGCCTATGGCGGGGAGGATCTGCCGCGGGGGCTGGCGCTCTATGATGAGCTCTGGGGGGCCCTAGATCCGGCCCAGCAGGCCGCCATCAACGAGGATCGTGTCCCGCGTCTTTG
>JBCBME010000537.1:0-1682 GCA_039822945.1 Pseudomonadota bacterium | reverse complement strand
GTCCTTCAAGATCGGGATCGCGGCCTTCATCGTGCCGTTCATGTTCTTCTACAATTCCGCGATCCTGATGGACGGCACATGGTTCGAGGTCACCCGCGCGGGGATCACGGCCACGTTCGGGGTCTTCCTTCTGGCGTCGGGCGCGCAGGGCTGGTTCATGGGCGGCCGCGCCGTCTGGTACTTGCGGGCGATGCTGGTGCTTGCCGCGCTCCTGATGATCGAGGGCGGGCTCGTGAGTGACCTGATGGGCCTCGGCGTCGCGGCGGCGGTCTTTGCGGTGCAAAAGGTGCTCAGGCCCACGACGGGCGATCTCATCCCGGTGAAGGGGGCGGATTGAGGCCTCAGAGGCGGCCCCCTCACATTCGGCCGGTGGCGAGCAGGATCTGCTTCCAGACGGCCGTCTCGTCGATGAGGGTCCATTCCCGGCGGATGCGGGGCTGGCCCGCTATGACGGCGCCGTATTCCACATGGGTGATCCCCATCACGTAGACCTCTGCCCCCGTGGGCCGGCCAAAGCGGCCCCAGCCGTCGTGGCGGCCTGCGAGGCTCCAGCGGATGGCCGCGCGGGGTGGCATGTCCGGGTCGCTGCGCCCGATGACGTGCTCCACCGCGAACGCGGCTGAGGGGAACGCAGCCCTGAGCCCCAGCCAGAACGCATCGGCGCCTGCAAAGGAGAGCGCTTCCTCCCCACCCGGATAGGCGAGGAGCGCGGCGCGGTCGTAGGCGTCCGGGATGACGGAGAGCTCGCCCGTCATGATCCGGGTGAGCATCTCGGTGAGCCGCGCGCCCCACGCCTCCTCATTTCCGCGCCCGTCATAGGGCCCGGCCACGTCATTCGCGGGCGTGTAAGGCTGCACGCAGGCCTCCGGCCCGCCCTCCTTGTCGATGAGAGCGCGAGCATAGTCCTCCGCGCTCATGCCGAGCTGAGCGGCAATCGCCGACTGATCCCTTACGAGCCATTCATCATCGATGCGCCCGTCTGCGACATGGCAATCGGCCAGGATGCGGTAGGTGAGCCGCGCCCCCGTGGCTGCGCCATAGATCCCGTCGGCGGCATGGGTGGCCGTGCAGATCAGACGATGTGAAGAGAGCGCGTTGCCTGCTTGCGTGGGGCACCAGATCACATCCTCCCCGAAAAGTTCGCGATCCGGGAATTCGTGGAGCGTGGCCATGGTGGCCGCGATCACACCCCCATTGCCCACCACGACTGAGGCGGGCGAACGAACGATGATGCCCGGCGCGTAGTGGCGCGCGAGGGAGGAGATCCGGCGATCTTCCCAGATCTCCTTTGTGGCGTCGAGGATATAGGCGGGGACGTCGAATGATTGGGCCATGGCGCGAGCCCTAGCGCTTCCGGGGCGGGCGCGGCAAGGCTCAGGGTTTCGTGGCGTGGCCCATGTAGATCAGCCCCGTGAAGGGCAGCCGCCCGAATGTGGGGTCGAGGCGACGCGTTACGCCACGCGGCCCGAGCCCGGTGATGGCGTGCATCTCAAGCCCGGCGGCAGTGAGCGCAGCGCGAAGCTCGCCCGGTTTGATGAACATGTCAGGGTCGTGGGTGCCCTTGGGCAAAAGGCCCAGGATGTCTTCGGCCACCGTGATCACGCCAAAGCGGGAGAGCGGGTTGCGGTTGATCGTATCAAAAAGAAACGTCCCACCCGGCCGCAAGACGCGCGCCACCTCGC
>JBCBME010000536.1:0-1683 GCA_039822945.1 Pseudomonadota bacterium | reverse complement strand
TGGCGGCAATGTCAGAAGCCTTCAGATCCGCCCGCTCCAGAACGGCCCGCGTGGTGGCCACAACCGTGCCCCAGAGGTCTGCGGGGTCATGCTCGACCCATCCGGATTGGGGGTAGTGCTGGGGAAACTCCTCCTGCGCGGTGGCGATGGGGGTCATGGACGCGTCGAAGACGATGGCGCGCGACGACGTCGTCCCCTGATCGATGGCGAGGATGTAGGTCATAGGCCTCCGGTGGGTCTTTCTGCTGTGTCGGGGTGGTCTTGGTTATTGCGCGGCCAGGGTCGCGCCTTTGCGGTCCGCGATCCATTGCTCGATTGCCGCCACTTCGGCCATGTCCAGACGCAGGCCAAGCTTTGAGCGGCGCCAGATCGCGTCTTCGGCACAGGTGACGTATTCCTTGGAGACGAGCCACTCCATCTCTCGTTCGGTAAGCGTGGCGCCAAATGCGTGGCCGAGGTCGGCCTCGGTTTTGGCGTTGCCCAGAACCTCCCAGGCCTCCGTCCCATAGGCGCGGATGAGACGTAGGGCCCAGGCGTCGCTGAGGAACGGATAGTCCGATTTGAGCCCTGCGATCTTGGCAGGAACCTCGGGCACCTTGAAATCGCCGCCTGGCATGGGCACGCCCGCAGTCCACGCTGGCCCTGGGATCTCCATCGCCTCCTCGAGCTTCTCGATCGCGTGCTCGGCCAGCTTGCGGTATGTTGTGATTTTTCCGCCGAAGATGTTGAGGATCGGTGCGCCGCCGTCCCGCTCGAGCCGCAGGACGTAGTCGCGCGTGGCCGCCGAGGCGCTTGAAGCACCATCGTCGTAAAGCGGGCGAACGCCGGAGTAGGACCAGACGATATCGTCCGCGGTCACCGGCTCGGCAAAGTAGTTCGACGCAAAGGCCAGAAGGTAATCGCGCTCCACATCCGAGATTTCGGGCTTGAGATCGGGGTCCTCGTGATCGGCATCGGTTGTGCCGATGAGCGTGTAGTCCGTCTCGTAGGGGATCGAGAAGATGATGCGCCCGTCTTCACCCTGGAAGAAGTAGCACTTGTCGTGGTCATAGAGCTTTTTCGTGACGATGTGGGAGCCGCGCACGAGGCGCACGCCCTCGAGCGTGTTCTGGCGCACCTTGCCGCGAATGATGTCCTGAACCCACGGGCCCCCGGCATTCACGAGCGTCTTTGCGGTGATCTGGCGCGTCCCGTCGGCGTCCTCGAGGGTGACGGTCCAATGGTCGGGGCCGCGATCGGCGCTGACGACCTTGGTGCGCGGCATGATCTTGGCCCCGCGCGCTTCCGCGTCGCGCGCATTCAGGATGACGAGGCGGCTGTCTTCAACCCAGCAGTCGGAGTATTCGTAGGCCTTGGTGAAGCGGTCCTGCAGCGGCGCGCCCTCTGGGCCTTTGCGGAGATCGACGGTGGTGGTGCCGGGCAAAAGCTTCCGCCCGCCCAGATTGTCATACATGAAAAGGCCAAGCCGGATGAGCCAGGCGGGCCTGCGGCCCTTCATCCATGGCATCACCGTCGACAGGAGCTTTGACGTGGGCGTCGTGCTCTCAAAGCGCATGTCCTTGTGGTAGGGCAGCACGAAGCGCATGGGCCACGAGATGTGCGGATTGGCGGAAAGGAGCCGCTCCCGCTCGATCAGGCTCTCACGCACGAGGCGGAACTCGAAGTACTCAAGATATCGCAGCC
>JBCBME010000535.1:0-1688 GCA_039822945.1 Pseudomonadota bacterium | reverse complement strand
GGTGTTGTCCGCGCGCTCGAGAAAGGTGCCGATGCGGACGAAATCGTAGATGTCGTTGCGGAGCATCGTGCCATGGGTTGTCCCGCGCACAAGCGCGGTATGACGGCGGATTCGGGAGAGCGTCTGCGGCAGATCACGCTCGCGCAGCTTGCGCGAAAGGAGATCTTTCACCTCGATATAGGCGCCGTTGACGGCCTCCCAGCTTTCTTCCGTGAGCGCCGTGCGCACGGAGCGCGCATTGGAGCGCGCCGCCTCAAGGCAGCATTTCACCGAGGAGGGGTTCTTGGGGGATCGCAGCATCCAGTCGATGGCTGCGTCTTTCGTCAGAGAGGCATTTTCGGCCTGATAGGCGTCCCAGACACCGGCCGAATGGAGCACGCTACGCCACTCGTCGTCGGAGGCTGTGAGCCGGGTTAGCGCCAGGCGCTGGCCCGTCTCTACGAGGCGCGAGGTATTCTCGGCGCGCTCGAGGTACCGGTACATCCAGTAGAGGCCGTTTGCGGTGCGTCCCAGCATCTAGTCTTCCAGCACCCAGGTGTCTTTGGTGCCGCCGCCCTGGGAGGAATTCACGACGAGGCTACCTTTCTTCAGGGCCACGCGGGTCAGGCCGCCGGGCGTGATGCGGATCGCCTCGGGGCTCACCAGCACGAAAGGACGCAGATCCACATGGCGCGGCGCGAGCCCCTTTTGTGTGAAGATCGGCACCGTGGAGAGCGAGAGCGTGGGCTGCGCGATGTAGTTCCCGGGGCGGGTCATAAGCTTTTCACGGAAGGCGGAAATCTCTCTCTTGGACGCTGTGGGACCGATCAGCATCCCGTAGCCGCCGGAGCCATGCACCTCTTTGACGACGAGCTCGGAGAGATTGTCGAGCACATAACTCAGCGCCTCTTTCTCGCTGCAGCGCCACGTGGGGACGTTCTTTAGGAGCGGCTGCTCGCCGGTATAGAACTCCACGATCTCGGGCATGTAGCTGTAGATCGCCTTGTCGTCGGCGATGCCCGTGCCCGGTGCGTTGGCGATGGTGATCCCGCCAGAGCGATAGACATCGAAGATCCCCGGCACACCGAGCTGGCTGTCGGGGTTGAAGTTGAGCGGGTCGAGGAACTCGTCATCCACCCGGCGATAGAGGACGTCGATCGCACGGAACCCTTGGGTGGTGCGCATGCAGACGCGCCCGTCGACGATGCGCAGATCCTGCCCTTCGACGAGCTCGACACCCATCTGGTCCGCCAGAAAGGCGTGCTCGAAATAGGCTGAATTGTAGATTCCCGGCGTCAGCACCGACGTCGTCGGGCTCGACTGACCGGTGGCCGCCGGGGTGCAGGCCGCGAGTGACGCGCATAGATCGGAGGGATAGGTCTCCACCGCGCGCACGCGGTTCTGGCTGAAGAGCTCCGGAAACATCTGGAGCATCGTCTCGCGGTTTTCGAGCATGTAGCTCACACCGCTCGGCGTCCGCGCATTGTCTTCAAGAACGAAGAAATCGTCTTCGCCGGTGCGCACGAGGTCGATCCCCACGATGTGGGTGTAGACGCCGCCGGGCACGTTCACCCCGCACATCTGCGGCAGGAAGGCCTCGTTGCGGGCGATCATATCCATGGGCACGCGGCCGGCCTTTATGATCTCCTGCCGGTGGTAGATGTCGTGGAGAAACATGTTGATGGCGCGCACGCGCTGCTCAATGCCGC
>JBCBME010000534.1:0-1690 GCA_039822945.1 Pseudomonadota bacterium | reverse complement strand
CGCCGTGACGGAAACGGTGATCGAGCGTCCGGCGGCTCCCTTAGGTTCCGGCGCTTCCAAACTGGTGCAAATGGTGAGCGACGGCCACCCCTTTGCCGATTGCAAGACCGAGAGCCGACCCCGGAGATGTCCAACAGTCTCTCGTGCCGCCCTGCGGCGGCCCTTTCCCTTGGCGCTCTAGCGGTGTGATCAGGCGAACAGCCGTTGTGCTCTCCCCTCTACCCCGCGCGTGGTGGACCAGTCAGTTTGTGGCTCCGGTTTGATGTGTTCGATATGTCCGGTGTGGAACCGGTGCTCGGGCCACAAACACCTACTGACAGTGTTATTGCGGGTGTCTGGCTGCGATGGCCGGACAATTGTCCCAGCGAGATGACATGTTGGAGTCGGAGAAATCCGAATGGGCGTTGGCGACTGGCATTGCAACGCTCTTCACGCGTGCAGCGATCTTCGCACGGATGCGACTGCTGGATCAAGCATCCTCGATGATGCGGATGATGCGTCAGCGAGACGTGGTTTCCTGCCATTCAGCCTTCCGTGGGCGATGGCAAAACATGTTCACACCCGAAAGCCTTCTGCCGCCGCCCGACTACGAACGATCTGGCGGAGCTAGTGGGACACAAGGCGAATCATGTGCAAGCCACTCCACGATTCCTCTTGATAGATCACGGGAGTAATTTCAAGGCCTATTCCTGTCGCTATGTCTGAGGGCTCGGTTTCATGTATGTCCGCTGGCAAGTCTGTACCTGACACCTCAATGCCAAGGCCAAGCGGCTCTTCCGCGACGTAAAGCGACGTGCGGAGCGGGCTTGATTGCCGCTCGCGGGCGCCGCTATTGAGCATCAGCTCGATGGCTGCCGTGATTCGCACAACCCGTTCTGCCCGCGCACTTCTCACGGTATCCTGGTGTCGAGAGTCGTGGAGCCGGGCCGACCCGTCTCGGAGCCAAGACTGGTCGTGCAGAGAGGAGGCGAAGCACCGCTTACCCTGCTGCATCCTCGCCGTGCTCAAGGCGATCGGCGACTGGCGTAGTTGGTCATACGCTTTTCCACGTGCTGCCCAAGCGCCGCGTACCCGAGGGCGGGCACTCCTTGTTCCACTGCATGGCGGTACTTCGGAGCCGATCGAGCCGTCCTAGAAGGCGACACCTGATTTCACGCTATGATAGAAGGCGAGTCGAGGTGCTTTGCTGATCTTGTTGCTGTCTACGTTGCTCGCCCGCTTCTGATTTTTTCTACCTACCGCCGCTTCATCCCTTGATCGCGCCCGAGGAAAGCCCCGCGATGAACTCGCGCTGCAGCAAGACGAACAGCGCGACCACCGGCAGCACGGATACGAGCGTGCCCGCCATAAGCAGGCCGTAGTCGGTGTAGTATGCGGTCTTTGCCTCGAAGATGACGATCGCGAGCGGCTGCTTGCTCTCGGTCTGCAGCACGATCTGCGGGCCGATGAAGTTGTTCCACATGCCGAGGAATGTGATCATAACGAACGCACCGACCATGGGCCGCAGCATCGGCAGCGCGACGCCGAGGAAGATGGTTGCTTCGCCCGCGCCGTCGATCCGCGCCGCTTCGAGCGTCGACTTGGGAACGCTCTGCTTCGCGGCCTGCCTGAACAGGAACACGCCGAACGCCGGCGCCGCTGCGGGCAGGATTACGCCCCAATAGCTGTTCGATCTGGGATTGCTCAACAG
>JBCBME010000533.1:0-1692 GCA_039822945.1 Pseudomonadota bacterium | reverse complement strand
ATCGCGCCCGTGCTCTGGGCCACGCAGACCTCCTACGCCACCTATTTCGAGGGCGCGCAGTTCATCCACTTCCTCCTCGGGCCCGCCACTGTGGCGCTGGCTCTCCCGCTCTGGGACAATCGCGACACGATCAGGGCGGCGCTTGCGCCCATTGCCTGCGCGCTCTTCGTGGGCTCGGTGGTGGCGGCCGGATCGACGCTGGCCATGGCGCAGGCCTTCGGGCTCTCGGACGCGGTCCTCTTCTCGCTCGCCCCGAAATCCACGACGGCCCCCGTGGCGCTCGGCATTGCAGAGGCGGTGGGCGGTATCCCCACCCTCACGGCCGTCCTTGTCATCCTGACGGGCATCATCGGTGCTGTGACGGTGACCCCGCTCATGAATGCACTTGGCATCACGGACTGGCGCGCGCGCGGCTTCTCGGTCGGCGTGGCCTCCCACGGGATCGGGACGGCGCGGGCGTTTCAGGTCAACCCAGTAGCCGGCGCCTATGCGGGGATCGGCATGGCACTCAACGCGCTTCTGACGAGCCTCATCGTGCCCGTGCTGATCCGCTGGTTCACGTAAGGCGCGCGTCGTCGCGCGCCCAGCGGGTCACCTCCCCGCGCACGCCGTCCCAGGCGCCGGGGGCAAGGGCATAGCCCAGCACGCGCTCCGGGTTTGTCGGGGGCGGCATCTCCACGCCGTCCAGACGGCGAAAGCCCATGCGGCCATAATAGGGCGCGTCCCCCACGAGAAGCACGCGCGTCCAGCTGAGCGCACGCGCAGCTCCGAGCGATTGCGTCACGAGATCCCCGCCGAGCCCCTCCCCCTGCCGCGTGGGGTGCACGGCGATCGGCCCGAGAAGGAGCGCGGGCGCATCCCCCACACAGACCGGCCAGTAGCGCACCGCACCCGCGAGGATCCCGTCAGCGTCGCGGGCCGTCAGGCAAAGCGCCCCCACCTTGGCCACACCGTCGCGCAACCGGTAGGAGGACAAAGCCTCCCGCCCCGGCGCAAAGCAGGTGTCGTAGAGCGCCTCCACCTCCCACCAGTCTTCCGGCCCTTCTGCCGCCAACGTGTACATGCCTGTTCCACTCGTCCCCAGCCCGTTCGAGGCTGGCGCCCGATTTTCCTGGCGCACGATTTTTCTGGCGCCCGAATTTACTGGCGGTGGGGCTAGCACGGCGCTAGCTCCGGGGCAAAGAAGGAAAACACGATGTTCTACCGCCCCGAAGACGGCCATGGCCTGCCCTACAATCCCTATAACGCCGTCGTCACGCCCCGCCCCATCGGCTGGATCTCGACGCGCTATGGCGGGCAGGACAACCTCGCCCCCTACTCCTTCTTCAACGCCACGGCCTATGTGCCGCCCCAGGTGATGTTTTCCTCCACCGGCGTGAAGGACGACCGCGCGGGCACGAAGGACAGTGTCTCGCTCATCCGGAAGTCGGGCGTCTTTTGCGTCAACATCGTCGAATACGCCGCGCGCGACGTCATGAATGCCTCCGCCGGGCTCCTGCCTGCCGATGTCGATGAGTTCGCCCATGCGGGCGCGGTGAAGGCCGAATGTGACACCATCGATTGCCCGCGGGTGGGCACCGCGCCTGCCAATCTCGAATGCCGTGTGACGCGGATCACCCGCCTCGAGGGGGAAGCCAACTACATGGTCATGGGGGAGGTGACGGGCATCCACCTGCGCGATGATTGCCTGCG
>JBCBME010000532.1:0-1704 GCA_039822945.1 Pseudomonadota bacterium | reverse complement strand
ACCCAATCACGTCAAGCGGTAAAGGCATCGGTAGATGGCGGTGAAGTTGTGGAGCGGAACGCTTTGGTGCCCCCTTCACCGCCCGTCATTCCCCGCAAACTGCTGTCGGACCCGACCTACGAGGGCGTCCTTCGACATCTGGAAACTGGCGATCCGTCCGTTGCCCTCCTCGCAGACGAGGGCGCGCAGTTCTTCGGCGGTCCAGCCATGGGGCGGGAGAACCAGCTCAAGACTGCCGCGGGCCTCTCAAAGTTCTGGGACGCAGCCCCGATTAACCGCACCCGTGCGGGCTCTGAGCAGATGACCTTCAGAAACCGCCGCATGGCACTGCACCTCATGATCCAACCGGGTGTTGCGGAGAGCGTCCTCGGAGACGACGCGCTCCTCGATCAAGGCCTATTGTGCCGCACGCTCATTGCCCACCCTCCCAGCAGGATTGGCCAGCGGTTGATCGAAGTCAGCCCAGAAGAAGCAGAGAGGCGCGCGTTGGCCCAGGCTGAACTCGCGGCCTTCCAACTTCGGATCGCGGCCCTCCTGCGTATTCACGGGCCGCGACAGGACTTTGCGCCGCTTGAGCTAAACCCACGCGTGCTGCATCTGTCGCAAGACGCGCGAGCGCTGTTGGTCCAATTCGCAAACGCAATCGAACAGCAGCAGGCGGCAGGCGGAAACCTGTCTCACATCACGGGGTTTGCCTTGAAGGCCGCCGAGCAAGCCGCGAGGGTGGCGGGTGTCCTCACTGCGCTGCAAGATCACGAAGCTGAGAGCGTCTCCTTGGACGCCATGCAAAGCTCCGTGAGCATGGTTGGCTGGCACCTCACCGAGGCCCAGAGGCTGCTCGACAACGGCGAGGTCAGTAAAGACATGCGTGACGCACAATGCCTTCTCGATTGGCTCAGACTGCATCGATCGGATGTGCCCTTCAATCGTCGAGATCTCACGCGCAATGGTCCGAGCAAGATCAGAGGCACGGATCGGATCAAAAAGCTCTTGTCCGTTCTTGAAGAGCACCGGCATGTCCGCCGTTCCTCGGCTGCGCAAGTGAATGGTACACGAACCTCCGAGGCTTATGAGTTGTGCCATGTTTGATTTGTTTGAGTTCGATCCGTTTAGTCCCTCTCAGGCCACCGCGGAGAAGCCACCTGCGGTCCCTAATTGCTACATAGCAGTCCCGGCAGAGACGCTTCAGACCCATCCAAAGGGTTCGCTCCTCGCTGCCCTGAAAGACGACGACGCGCCCCTAGGCTCACTGATGTCGCACATGTCGCGGCCGTCGCTTGTCGCACAGTTCATGTCGCTCGACCCCATCGCCAAAGAAGCCTTCGAGGAACGCGCCGCGATCCTCGAATATGAGAGCGGTCTCTCCCGCCCAAAAGCCGAAGCTAAGGCCATGCGCATGGTCTGCCAGGCCTTCGCCAGCCAAACCTAACCGCGGGTCCTTACCACGCAAAACACGTGGGGACATTCGCTCACGCGTGGCATGAAAAAGTCAGGAAACTCTTGGCACTGGCCCTTTGGGTTTTGGTTGTTGTGTACGCAAAACTCCTGACTTCAACGTGGTGTCGCGCTTGTTGCGCTATGCCCGATAATGCAATCTTATTGGACATAGTTGACAGTCGCAGGGTGGGGCGGTTTGCACATCATATTGTGGACGAAAGCGCCGCCGCGGGATAGTCTTGTGGTATGACAGTTGCCGATGACAGC
>JBCBME010000531.1:0-1707 GCA_039822945.1 Pseudomonadota bacterium | reverse complement strand
GGCACCTTCCATGTTGCCCGCATAGGCCTGCGCGAGCGCCTTGTGATGGAGTGCGAAGGGGCGGAGGCCGTCACGCTCAGCGATGTCGTCAAAAGCCGTGAGGCCGCCTGCGAAATCGCCAGCACCGATCTTGGCCCACCCAATAAGAAGCGCATCCACAAGCGGGCCGACCCGCGTGCCTGCCTCAAAGCTTGCCGAAAGCGCGGCGTAGTCTCCGGCCATGGCCTCACCCGCAACGGCAGACATATTGGCGATCTGGCTGCGCGAGCCCGTCTGGAGCATCCGGTCGGCCAGCACGGCAGCCGCCTCATACTCTGCCAGCGCCAGATAGGCGGAGAGCGCGTTTTCCATGTGCGCGTGGTTCATCGGATCGCGCGCGAGTGCCTGAGTGTAGAGCCGCGCGGCCGCCTTGTAATCGTTCTCCACGCTGGCCTGGCGCGCGGCAAGGTAGGATCCCGCCACGCCGGGCGCGAGCTCTTGGGCCATCGTATTCGTCGCGAAAAGTGCGAGCGCCAAAGCGGCGCTTCGTGCCAAAACCTGCATACCTGTCCCCTCGGGCAACCCCATGCGCCCGCATTGATCTGAAAGGCTAGGGACCGAAAATTTCGAAAGCAATGCCGCAAACGCAAAAGAGCGACCTTTTGGCCGCTCTTTTCGATCACATTTTCACATGCGCCTACATGTTGGGATAGTTCGGCCCATCACCCCCCTGGGGCGTCACCCAGGTGATATTTTGGCTCGGATCCTTGATATCACACGTCTTGCAGTGAACGCAGTTCTGGAAGTTCACCACAAATCTTGGAGCCTTTTCAGGCTCTTTGACGACTTCATACACGCCCGCGGGGCAGTAGCGCTGCGCAGGTTCTGCGTATTTGGGCAGGTTGTCGAGCACAGGCGTCAGCTCATTGCCCAATCTGAGGTGGGACGGCTGCTGTTCCTCGTGATTCGTCATCGCGAAGGAGACGTTCGTGAGGCGGTCAAAGCTGAGCTTCCCGTCGGGCTTCGGGTACTCGATGGGCTGGTGCATATAGACGCTTTCCGTCGCCTCCGCGTCGGATTTACCGTGCTTGAGCGTCCCCAGTGGGGAGAACCCTGTCAGCGACTGCGCCCACATATCCGCGCCGCCTACGGTGAGCGAGGCCAACAGACCGTACTTTGACCAGAGCGGCTTCACGTTGCGGACGGGCTTGAGATCCTTGGCGATGGGGCCGGTTTTGACGGCGTCATCATAGGCCTGAAGCGTGTCGCCCGAACGGCCTTCCTTGATCGCCTCCACGGCCGCCTCAGCGGCATGAATGCCTGAAAGCATCGCGTTGTGATTGCCCTTGATGCGCGGCACGTTCACGAGACCCGCCGAGCAGCCCAACAGCGCACCGCCAGGGAATGCCGTCTGCGGGATCGACTGCCAGCCACCTTCCGAGATCGCCCGCGCGCCATAGGCCACGCGCTTTCCGCCCTCGAGCAGCTCGCGCATCATCGGGTGGTGCTTAAAGCGCTGGAATTCCATGTAGGGGAAGACGTGCGGGTTGGCGTAGTTCAGGTGCACGACGAAGCCCACATACACCTGGTTGTTGTCGAGGTGGTAGACGAACGAGCCGCCGCCCGCGTTCGAGCCAAGCGGCCAGCCCATCGTGTGGGTCACGGTGCCGGGCTTGTGTTTGGCGGGATCAACCTCCCAGATTTCCTTCATCCCGATGCCGTATTTCT
>JBCBME010000530.1:0-1717 GCA_039822945.1 Pseudomonadota bacterium | reverse complement strand
GTCGAGCGGGTTGTAGCATGCCGTTGGGTGACTGCTGACTTCAAACGGATCGAGGACATGCGTGGTTCCGAAGCGCCGCCGCGCCTCGCCCGCGATCCGCGCATTCTCACCCTTGGGGTCAATGACCAGGACAGAGCGGTCCACGGCCAACAGGTTCGGGATGACGGTGCCGACGCCTTTCCCGGCCCGTGTCGGGGCGAGGGTGATCAGATGGGCGGGGCCGTCATAGCGCAGGAGCCGCCCGGTGCCCGGATTGCGTCCGATCAACAGCCCATCACCACCCTGGAGCTTCTTCAGCTCCTTGCGGCTGGCAAAGCGCGCCGAGCCGTGGCTGTCGCCGGTAAGCCCGAAGAAGACATCGGCCCCCGAGACAGAGCGCCAATATTGGAATCCGAAGACAGCGCCGATGAACACACAGGGGAGGAGAATGGCCCATTCCCATGCCGACTGACCGAGCGGGGGACCAAGGGCCGAGATCGCGACAATGCCACCTATAACGAAGCCCAACATCGCTCCAAAGGCCATTGCCCCGATCAACCATCCAAACATGATGGGCGTGGCGATCACGCGATAGAAGATCCGGGCCAATCCGCCCATGAAGAGCATGACGGAGCGCATCACCCGGACCCGTAACGGTCAGGGGGCAAGGCAGGGGGGCTGCCCCCGCCAGCCACTAAACCGTCCCAGTCCGCAAAGGCTTTGCGATCCTGATCACGGGAGAGGTTCCGCACCAACCGGTCCACCAAGGTGGCCGCCCCGGAATCCCGCTCCGCCAGATCGAGGAGTGCACCTCCGAGGATGACCTTGCGCCTCGTGTCGAGCTTGCGCTGCTTTGTGGCTTCCCGATTGCGCAGGGCCTGAAGCCGGGCTTTGGCCTGGGCGTATCGCTTCTCTGCACGTTCCAGCTCTGTCTCGGCCACGTCTCAAATCATCCGTGTTTTTTCACGTCAGGGTTGAGAGACTCGACCATCCACCTAAAATAACAAGGGTCATCCAAATCATGTCTGCCTTTCGGCGGAACATGGCGGATGACAGGGCGCGGATCGGCAGAGGTCCGCGAGAAAGGGCGGGTGGCACCACCTGTTCTTGTAAGACCGAACGGAAGCGCAAACCCTGAGCTGAGGATCAGTGAAGGGCGCACTTATGCAAACTCTCCACCTGCGGTTCCGAGCTTTGCGTGCGATCTCCTTGAGGCGGGGCCTCAGCCGATGGCGAACTCCATCGATGCCTGCCGCATCGAAGTGGAAGGGCGCGTCGCCCTTTCCAAACCATCCCAGACCGAACTTGGCGGTTGGATCGCCGTCCGACGCGATACGCGTCGGAATGAAAGGCCTTCCCGGCCTCTCAGACTCTCCAGGGCCAACGTCAGCCGTTGGATCGCAGTCCAGCACAAAATGCGCTGGACCGAAAGACGTGCCCCGTCTCTCGTACTCACTAGGGCCAAGCTGCGCGCTTGGATGGCGTCCCGCATCACTGCACCCTGACGGCATCCTGTGCCCCCTGGTCGGGGCTGGATTGCCGTGGGTCTCGCGCTTGCGGGCTGCGCGAAAGGACAGTCACTTGCCTATCCTTCCTTGCTGGGTTTGCTTGTGGCAAACCGCCGATGTGTCTCACCAATCTCCCGTCCCCGATGGGGCTGGGGGGATTGATAGAACGCATGTGCAAGCTCGTGCCTCTGTCGCCCGTTGGGCGGCTTCGGACGGGCTGTCTTTTCCCC
>JBCBME010000529.1:0-1720 GCA_039822945.1 Pseudomonadota bacterium | reverse complement strand
TTTCGCCGCGTTTGCCGGAGCAGCCTGTGGGGCATATGCGCTCAGCCTCGCCACTTGGCCCACCCCAGACGTCGAATTTCTTGCCTTTCTGGCCTTTTGCGCGGGCACCGCACTTTTTTGTTATGGGCTCGTGAGAGCATTCATCTCTCATTAACCCCTTTACCATAATGAGGGCCCGGTAAGTGGCGAAGACGGACAAGGTGAAGTGAATTTTTCTTCCTCTCACCCCCCACTTCCACCCATCTCGGAAGAAGAGTGCCTCGTCCGTCTTCGCCTCTTGCGATCGCGCCGCGTGGGACCGGCGACCTTTCACAAATTGATCCGCGACCATGGCTCGGCCCGGGCGGCGCTCGAGGCGCTGCCGGAGATTGCCCAGCGCGCAGGCGAGCGCGGCTATGAGGTCTGCCCGCCGGGCGTGGCAGAGGCCGAGATGCGCGCGGCGCGCAAGGCCCGCGCCCGCCCGCTCTGGATCGGGGAGGCAGGCTACCCTGCGCTCTTGCGTGAGCTCGACGATGCGCCGCCGCTCCTTTGGGCGCGCGGGCGGCGCGCGCTGCTGGGCGCGCCTGCGCTGGCGGTTGTGGGCGCGCGCAACGCCTCTTCGGTGGGCACGCATGACCCGCCGCCTCGTGGGCGAGCTTGGGCGCGCGGGCTTCCTCATCGTCTCGGGGCTGGCGCGCGGGATCGATACGATGGCCCATCATACCTCCGTGGAGACGGGCACGATTGCGGCGGTCGCGGGCGGCGTCGACGTGGTCTACCCCAGCGAGAACACGCGCCTTGCAGATGAGATCGCGTCAAAGGGCCTGATCGTGAGCGAGATGCCCATGGGCGCGACCCCGCATGCGCGCCATTTCCCGCGCCGCAACCGGATCATCGCGGGGCTTTCGCGCGCCGTCGTGGTGATCGAGGCGGCGGCCAAATCGGGCACGCTGATCACCGCGGATCTCGCCGGGGATTATGGCCGCGACGTGCTCGCAGTGCCCGGCCACCCCTTTGATGCGCGCGCGGCGGGCTGCAACGCGCTTATCCGCGACGGGGCCACGCTCGTGCGGAGCGCCGTCGACGTCATGGAGGCCCTGGGCGAGGAGGCCCGCGTGCACACCCCCGCGCAGGAGAGCCTCTTTGCCGGGCCCGTCCCCGGTGCCGAGCCCCCGCAAAAGCGCCGGAGCCTGCGCGAGATCGCCGCGCTCCACCAAGAAGTGCTCGACCGGCTGGGCCCCTCCCCCCTCGCTGAAGATCAGCTCATCCGCGGCTTTGACGTGCCCCCGGCCAAGGTCACATCGGCCCTCGTGGAGCTCGAAATGGACGGCCAGATCGAGCGTCAGCGCGGCGGCATGGTCTGTCTCAAAACGGCGTAGAGTTTGGGCAAGCGCGCCAACGTCAATTGACAAGTCCCCCGCTCTAACCATGTTCCCACCACCGCAATCCCACGGAAGGAAGCGCTGTCCGCATGGCTGTTGTCGTCGTTGAGTCCCCTGCTAAGGCAAAGACAATTAACAAGTATTTGGGCAAAGACTTCACCGTTTTGGCGTCCTACGGCCATGTCCGCGACCTGCCCCCGAAAGACGGCTCCGTCGATCCGGACAAGGAATTCGAGATGCTTTGGGAGGTGGCAAGTGATTCCAAAAAGCACGTCAAAGCCATCGCCGATGCGCTCGCCGATGACGGCGAGCTGATCCTCGCAACCGACCCCGACCGCGAGGGGGAGGCGATCTCCTGG
>JBCBME010000528.1:0-1735 GCA_039822945.1 Pseudomonadota bacterium | reverse complement strand
CCATCAGCTCATTGCGCTGACCCACGAGGTCATCGACGGTCGATTGCGCACCTGCATTGGCGTTCAGAAGGTTTTGTGCGCGGGTGAGCTGCGTATTGATGAGCTCCAGCCGCGCCTCGGACGCCGCAATCGTTGCGCGAGACTGGTCGATCTGGGCGCGCTCGGCGCTGGCATCGATCTCCACGAGGACTTCGCCCTCCGAGAACGTCGCACGATTGGTGATCGCTGGGTGGAGCGAGACGATCCGACCACCTGTCGGAGCAGAGAGTGACACGGTGCGGAAGGGTTCCACAAAGCCCTCACCGCGGATGGGGAGGGGCGCGGTGTGTCGCTCAAAGGCCGCCGTCTCAACGAGCGTTTCGGGGCGCGGGGCGGGCTCTGCCTCCACGATCTCGCGGTTTTCGCCCAAGTACGAGAAGCCGAAGTAGCCGCCGCCTATGATCGCAACCGCCACTGCAAGCCAAAAGCCCTCGCGCAGTGCGATCCCGATATATCTTAGAACACGTCGCATGTCGTCTCCTCTGCGGACATTAATGACTCGCGAGTCATTAATGCAATTAATGACTGTAAGGTCATTTTGTCAACTTGGGAGGGGTACGCGTGACTTCAACGCTTGGATTTGATTTCTCGGCAGGTTCGGCCCACATTCCGCGCACACTTGCTTACGAATTGGCGCACCGATGACAAACGCGGCAGATCTTCGCCCAGATCCTCCAAAAACGCGCCGCCGGAAGGATGCACGCCCCGGCGAAATCCTGAGCGCGGGCATTAGCGAGTTCGAGGCGAATGGGTTTCACGGCGCAAACCTCGCGCGCATTGCAAAGTCAGCAGGCATCGCGAAAGGGACAATCTACCTCTATTACCCGTCCAAGGAAGCGCTCTTTCTCGCGGCCATCGAGGAGCACATCAACTCAGTCATGGGGGAAAGCGAGGCGGAGCTCAGCGCGGTCGAGGGCACAACGCGCGAGCTTCTCACTCGTCTCCTGCGCAACATGTATGACCGTTTCGTCCACGGAAAGGCGCACCCGCTCTTTCGCGTGCTCCTGAGGGAGGGCGACAGAATGCCGAGCGTGATCCGCGACTACCACGCGATCACGGTGGAGCGCGGCACGAAACTGCTCACCAAGATCCTGGAGCGCGGCGTGGCGCGGGGCGAGGTGCGGCCAGGGCCCGTGCTCGACACCCCGCAGATCATCATCGCCCCTGCGATCTTTTTCGCGGTTCACAAGATGATGTTTGAAGATGCGCAAGCCATTGAGTTCGAGCGGTTCTTTGAGGCCCATCTCGATCTCTTGTTCAACGGCGTGCTGGCCAAGTAGCGGCCCCTAGAAGTTGAGGTAGAGGGCCGGATCGACGCTCTCGAGACCGTCGCGCACCTCGAAGTGGAGGAAGCTCGGGTCACCGGCCTTGATGGATGCGATCTGCTCTCCCCGGCGCACGCGGTCACCGCGCTCAACGCGCAGGTCGTCCACCTGTGTGTAGACCGTCAAAAGATTGCCATCGTGCCGGATGACGATGATAGCCACGTTATTGGTGTCGCGCGTGATGGCGGCGACAGTGCCGTCTTCAGCGGCGTTGACGCGGGTTCCTGCGGGCGCTGCAAAATCGACGCCTTCGTTTCGGCCAGGCGCGTATCCGCGGATAACCGTGCCTGCGACAGGCGTGAGGAACTCACCCTCATCGGCGGGTGCTGCCACCGGGGCGGGTTCGGGCGCCTCAACGGGGGCTAGGGGTT
>JBCBME010000527.1:0-1736 GCA_039822945.1 Pseudomonadota bacterium | reverse complement strand
TGTTCGAAAAAGGCGAGCGCCTCCGCAAAGCCGAGATCGCCCCAGCATTCGCCAAGCGCGGCTTCCATGTCTTCGATCAAGAGATCGAAGTTCTGGACATCCCGGGATATCGTGCACGCCACCAAGGGCTGCGGCTCGGGTTGTAACATCACGCTGCTCATCGCGACCTGCCTTCTTACCTTTGTGGCTTTGGCGGAGCTGGCAGTTTGGGATGATCACCCGTCACGCATTTAGCCCCTTCAAAGCCGGACACCCATTCGGGCATCTACTTTTCCCACGTCGCTACAGATGACGTTAAAACGGGGCGAGAATTTGTCTGGAATTCAGAAATGTCGTGAAGAATTTAGGCGATTGGGGGGCCTAGGGGCCCGCGCGAGGGATCGCGCAGAGCCCAATTGTCCGTCAAATCAGGCTTATTCGCCGGTGCCGGACTGCTGCGTCGTCGACTTCTCCGCAGCGGAGGTGACGTAGTCGCGGAACACGATTTCGGCGTATTTGCCCTGCATCACGGCAGGGTGATGCTGCACGAAACCCGACACTTCGGTCACGGTGCGCCGGTTGCGACGCTCGCGGCCCTGGGTGACGATGAGGGGCTGGGTCTCACCAAAGCTCACCACCGCTTCGAGGCGCGAGCGTGAGATCCCCTGCTGGCTCAGGAAGCGCACGGCCGCATTGGCGCGCGCCAGACCCAAGCGCTTGTTGTAGGCTTGAGATCCCACGGCATCGGTGTGTCCATAGACGCGGAAGCGCACCTCCGGGAAGGCCCGGATGAACTCGGCCTGTGCCATCAGCGCCTGACGCGCGGTGGCGTCGAGCACGGTGGAGTTGAAGGCAAAGTTGATCGTTGTGGGCACCTGGGCCGCAAAGCGGCGGCTCAGATCGATGGCTGCGCTGCGCTGGCCGGTCATGACGAGCATGTTGTTCATCGTCGGGTTGCCGAAGCCGCCCTCGTCGATGGTCGCGCCCGCCTCGCGGTGGTTGAAGTTGTAGACCTCGTCCTGGCTCGCACAGGAGGCAAGGACCGCAAGGGCCGCTAGGGATGCCACGTATTTCATGCTCGCACTCCGCATCTGACCCCGATCCTAGTCGAGGACGTATCCATAAGACCCGCTAAAGTCTTGTTTTGCAACTTCTCCTGCCGCTCCGGCGGTGGGCGTGGAGCCCGTGACGCGACCAAAGAGGAAGAGCTCGTTCTCCGACGGGATCTTCACCCGGTCCGTGGGCAGCGCCAGCACGTCGCCTTTGACGGGCGAGACGAGATGGGCGCTCACGATGATGACGAGCTCGGATTGGTCGCGGTTGTAGGAGGTGGAGCGGAAGAGCGATCCCAACACGGGGATGTCGCCCAGCCACGGCACCTGGTTGTTGACGTCGTTGAAGTCATCCTGAAGGAGACCGGCGATGGCAAAGCTCTCGCCGTCGCGCAGCTCCACGGTGGTGGAGGTCTCGCGGCGCGAGAAGGCGTCGACGGTAAAGCTGCCGGCGCTGATGCCGTTGGCGCTGTCGATGGCGCTCACGGCGGCCAGGAGCGAGATGTTGATCGTGTCACCGCTGATGACGCGGGGCGTGAAGTTCAGCTCGATACCGAACGGCTTGTACTCGATCGAGACAGTCCCGCCGTCCTGTGCGATCGGCACCGGGTATTCACCACCCGCGAGGAAGGTTGCTTCCTGGCCCGAGAGCGTCACGAGGTTCGGCTCTGCCAGCGTGCGCACAAAGCCTTTGGTTTCAAGGGC
>JBCBME010000526.1:0-1746 GCA_039822945.1 Pseudomonadota bacterium | reverse complement strand
GAGAACATCACCACCGAGGGCTGGAACGCGAGGGAGCCCAGCCTGGGGACGGGCGCCAAAGCGCTCTACAATCAGCGGGCCGAGCCGCGCCTCCTGCACTTCATCGATGGCGATGCGTGGATGGACTACAACGCCGAGTTTGGCGCCACGGATCTCTTTTCTGCCCTTGTCGGCGGGCTTGATGCCATGGGCCGCGACATCGGGCTCATGAAAGTGCTGGGGCCAAACCCAAACACCGGGCTCGAGTTCGCGATCCAGACGGCCGAGAAAGTCGCCCTTGAGCGTGGCAACGAAAGGCTGATCGCGCGCACCCGCGTCCATGCCCACAAAGCGCGCGTGATGCTGCGCCACCTCACCGGCGGCATCAACAACCCGGTGCATGAGACGCTCGCGCGCGTGATGTCGAACGTCAGGCACTTCAACGTCGCGGCGCGCTTGGGGGCGGCGCTACTTTCTTCCACGACAGATCTCGCCACTGTGGCAATCGGCGCGGCAACCATGGGCCGCAACCCTGGCAACGTTCTGGGCCGCGCGGTTAAGCTCATGGCGAGCTCTATGGCTCGCGAGGAAGCCGCAAGAGCGGGTTTCGTCGCTGAAACGCTCATGTCCATCGGCACCTCATCAGCCCGCCTCACGAACGACGTGGTGGCCAACGATGTCTTTGGGCGTCTCTCAGGCTTTACCATCCGCGCTTCGGGCTTGAGCTACTGGACAGACCAAATGCGCGTGGCGGTGCAGATGGATGTTGCCGGCCACCTAGCGAGCAATACCGATCGCGCCCTAGGAGACGTGGATGCGGGCCTGCGCCAGATCCTCGAACGTGCCGGCATCACCGAGGCCGATTGGGACACGCTGCGCGCAGCTCCGATGTTCGAGCCACGCCCCGGCGCCACGTTCCTGACGCCCGAATGGTTCCTCGAGCATCAGACCACCATCCCGCGCGCTGAGGCCGAAAGCCTGGCGCTCAGGCTGGGCGGCGCCTTCCAAGAGCAGCTCGAGCTTTTGGTGCCGACCAAACGATATCGCGGCGTGGCGACGCTGCTTGAGGGCCAGGCCGGCACGCTGGGTGGCGAGTTCATGCGCTCCACGCTGGGTTTCAAGAATTATGCAATCAGCTTCACCATCGGGCAGATCGCGCTTTTCAACAGCCTGCCCACGCCGCTCCACAAAGCCGGCTACCTGGCGACGGGCGCCGTGTCGTTCATGGTGCTGGGCGCGGTGGCGCTGCAAAACAAAGAGATTTCCAAGGGGCGCGATCCGCGGCCTATGGATGATCCGGCGTTTTGGCTTGCCGCGGTTGCGCAGGGCGGCGGCTTGGGGATCTTCGGGGACTTCTTCTTTTCCGAGCAGAACCGCTTTGGCGGTGGCCTTGCCGAGACGCTGGCAGGGCCGGTTGTGGGGCTTGGTGGCGATGTCACCCGCGCCGTGTCGTCAAACGTCGCGCGCGCGGCCAATGGGGAGGACATGCTCATCGGCCGCGACGTGGCCAACCTGGCGCGCCAGAACACGCCGGTGTTGTCGAGCCTCTGGTACGCGCGCACCGCCTTCGATCGCTACGTGGCCGACGAATTGCAGCGCTTTCTGGATCCCGACGCCGAGGCCTATTGGAAGCGCCAGGAGCGCCGCCAGGAGCGCACCTACGGCAATCAAAGCTGGTGGCGCCGCGGCGAGAGGCGCCCCCACGCCTGCCGCCCACAGCGCGAGCGGGGACGCCCAGAAGCACGCCCACGTGCCGCGGGCGCCAAC
>JBCBME010000525.1:0-1746 GCA_039822945.1 Pseudomonadota bacterium | reverse complement strand
GCGCGACCGGCAGGCGCTGATGGACAAGATGGCCACCTATGACGGGATCAAGGGTGAGCTGACCGACAATGTCGAACTCATCGAGCTGGGGGAGGCAGAAGACGACGCAGAGGTCGTGGCGGATGCGGAAGAGGCGCTGCGGGCCCTTGCCGCGCGCGCCGCCGCTAAGGAGCTTGAGGCGCTTCTGGATGGCGAGGCCGACAGCAACGACACCTTTCTCGAGATCAATGCGGGCGCGGGCGGCACCGAGGCCTGCGACTGGGCGCAAATGCTGCAACGAATGTATGTCCGCTGGGCCGAGAAGAAGGGCTACAAGGTGGAGCTTCAATCCGAGGAAGCGGGCACCGAGGCGGGCATCAAATCGGTGGGCTACAAGATCAGCGGCCACAACGCCTATGGCTGGTTGAAATCGGAATCCGGCGTGCACCGTCTCGTTCGCATCTCGCCTTTCGGCAAGGGCACGCGAGAGACATCGTTTGCCTCTGTCTGGGTCTACCCGGTGGTGGACGACAATATCGAGATCGAGGTGAACCCCGCCGATATCCGCATCGATACGTTCCGCTCTTCGGGCGCGGGCGGGCAGCACGTGAACACGACAGACTCTGCCGTGCGCATCACCCACGCGCCCACGGGCATCGTGGTGACAAGCTCGGAGAAATCCCAACACCAGAACCGCGACATCGCCATGAAGGCGCTGAAAAGCCGCCTCTACCAGATGGAGCTCGACCGCCGGAACGCCG
Source organism: Pseudomonadota bacterium (assembly GCA_039822945.1). Taxonomy (GTDB): domain Bacteria; phylum Pseudomonadota; class Alphaproteobacteria; order Rhodobacterales; family Rhodobacteraceae; genus Shimia_B. The sequence goes on along the minus strand of JBCBME010000525.1, from coordinate 1,006 downwards.
CCATCAACGAGGCTCATGAGAGCAAGGGCTCTGCGGGGTGGGGCAACCAGATCCGCTCTTATGTGCTGCAGCCCTACCAGATGGTGAAAGACCTGCGCACGCAGCACGAAACGGCGAATACGTCCGGCGTGCTCGACGGCGATCTCGATGCATTCATGGCCGCCACGCTCGCCATGGATGTGGCGGGCAAGAGCCGGGCGGAGGCCACGGCCGACGAATAGGCGCCTGCGCGCGGGGAATGCTGCAGATATGACGAATATCTTTAAAGACGCGACGATTCTCGCTGGAGACATCGCAGCAGGCACCCTCGATGCCGCCGATCTCATGGAAGAGACCTACGCGCAGATCGCCGCCGTGAATGGCGAGGTGAACGCGATCCACGCGCTCTTGCCCCTCGAGGAGGCCGTGGCCCAAGCGCGCGAGGCCTCGGGCCCGCTCGGTGGCTTGCCGCTCGCGGTGAAGGATCTGGCCAATGCGGCGGGTTTTCCCACGACGATGGGCTCGCCGATCTTTGCGAGCGATGCGCCCGCTGCCGCCGATGATCTCTTCATCAAGCGGCTGCGGGATGCGGGCGCGGTGGTGATTGGTAAGACGAACACGCCGGAATTCGGCCTGGGCTCCCACAGCACGAACCCAGTCCATGGCGTCACCCGCAACCCTTGGGACCTGAGCCGCACGGCGGGGGGCTCGTCGGGCGGGGCGGCAGCGGCGCTCAGCACCGGGATGGTGCCCATCGCCGACGGATCGGACATGATGGGCTCGCTCCGCAACCCGGCGGGCTGGACGAACACATATGGCCTGCGGCCGAGTTTCGGCCTTGTCCCGTCGGAGCCCGTGGCGGACACGTTCCTCCACCAGATTTCCACGAACGGGCCCATGGGGCGGTCGCCGCAGGATATCGAGCTTTTGATGCGGGTGATGTCGGGCCCCAATCGCCGAGCCACGCGATGCGTTGGGGTGCGGCCGTATCGCGCGGCCGCCGCCCGTGGGGCTGGCGCGGATCGGG
>JBCBME010000524.1:0-1759 GCA_039822945.1 Pseudomonadota bacterium | reverse complement strand
CGAGCTTCCACGGCTCGCCCGACCCCAGGATCGTGGCGGGGAAGCTCAGCGTGTGGAAGGGCACGTTATCCTTGCCCATGAACTGGTAGTAGGTGACGTCATCTGCACCGGCATCGGTGCGCCACCAGCGCTTCCAATCATTCGGGTCGCGTTCTTGGGCGGCGGCGATGTATTCGATGGGGGCATCGAACCAGACGTAGAAGACCTTCCCCTCCATCCCGGGCCAGTCTTCGCTGCCGCGTTTTACGGGCACGCCCCAGTCGAGATCGCGGGTGATGCCGCGATCCTGCAGGCCGTCGCCGTCATTGAGCCACTTCTTGGCAATGGAGGTGGTCAGTACCGGCCAATCCGTTTTCGAGTCGATCCAGTCGGAGAGCTCCTGACGCATGGCCGACTGGCGCAGGTAGAGGTGCTTGGTCTTCCGCACCTCGAGGTCGGTCGAGCCCGAGATGGCCGAGCGCGGGTTGATCAGATCGGTGGGGTCGAGCTGCTTCGTGCAATTCTCACACTGGTCGCCGCGCGCATTCTCGTAGCCGCAATTGGGGCAGGTGCCCACGATGTAGCGGTCCGGCAGATAGCGGGCATCGGCGTTGGAATAAACCTGCTCCTCCTCCACCTCGGCGATGAGGCCGCGATCGGCGAGGACCCCTGCAAAGTGCTGGGTGAGCGCCTTGTTCTCCTCTGACGAGGAGCGGCCAAAGTGATCAAAGCTCAGCCCGAAGCGCGCGCCGATATCGGCCTGGATGGCGTGCATCTCGGCGCAAAATTCTTCCACGGGCTTTCCGGCCTTGGCGGCGGCGAGCTCAGCGGGGGTGCCATGCTCATCGGTGGCGCACAGATACATGACCTCGTGACCCCGCGCACGCTTGTAGCGGGCAAAGAGATCGGCAGGCAGCTGCGAGCCCACCAGATTGCCCAGGTGCTTGATCCCGTTGATGTAGGGGATCGCAGAGGTGATGAGGATGCGCGCCATGGCTTACTCCGTATCGTCGGGCTTGCCAGATAGTGGCGTTTCGTCCGCGCCGCCACCCTTCTTGCGTTCGCGCCCCAGAAGCCGGCCCACGAGAAAGGATGTGCGCGGCGCGTAGATGTAGCTTGTGCGGTCCGTGGCGCTTGGGCGGCGGCGCATCCGCACGAGGCCGTAGAGGACGAGTGCGGCATGCCCCGCCGCGATGAAGCCAAAGAACGAGGCGGGCCCGTAGGCATCGATGAGGGCCGAGACGGCGACGGGGCTCACGATGGCACCCACGGCGAAGTAAAAGAGGAGGGCGGCTGACAGCTCCGCGCGTTTGTGATCCTCGGTGAAGTCGTGGGCGTGGGCCGCCGAGATCGAATAGATCGGCACCGTCAGAAACCCGAAGAGCGCAGAGGCCGCGATGGCGAGCGCCGCGCCAGACGCCAGGGCCGAGAGTGCGCATCCCGCAATGGAGGCGAGCGAAAACCCGATGAGCACGCGGCGCCTGTCGTAGCGGTCTGCGAGCCAGCCTGCTGGAAACTGCGCCACCGCGCCGCCGACGATGAGCGCCGCGAGAAAAAGGCCCACTTCTTCGGCATTAAGGCCGATCTCGGTGGCGTAGATCGGGCCCACCATGCGGTAGGCCGCCCCCGTGAGCCCCGCCACGATGACGCCTCCGACGGCGAGGGGCGAGCTGCGGATCGCGAGGAGCGGGTGGAGGCGCGGCGCGGCATTCATGGCGGGCGGGCTCGCCCGTGTGAGCGCCAAGGGCAGGATCGCGGCCGAGCAGAACATCGCAAGGAG
>JBCBME010000523.1:0-1771 GCA_039822945.1 Pseudomonadota bacterium | reverse complement strand
CACCGCCACCCCGCGCGGGCTCTCCGCCATCCAGAGGCCCGGCTGCGCCGCCGCGATCTGGGAGCGTGCACCGCTGGAAAGCTTTCAAAGCTGGATTGATGCGCGCGCCCTTGAGGAGCTTCCCAGGGGGCGGCTGATCCTGCAACCTCACGCCGTGCGCCCCGCGATGCACGACATGGCCGACCTGCACGGGATGCCTTCCTGCGATGAACGCACGATGTTCGTGGACGATGTGGCCGCACTGTCGCAGATCTTCTCAACGCTCATGGACGCGCCGTATCTGCGGCTGCGTCTCGGCGTCGTCACCGGGAACGCCTGCCGGAAGTTCCACCTCGACAGCCTGACGGCGCGCCTGATCTGCACGTATCGCGGAACGGGGACGCAATACGCCCTCGCTGAGGAGGACGGGGAGCCAACAGAGGTGTTCACGGCTCCCACAGGCAGCCCGATCATCATGCGCGGCACGCGTTGGCCGTCTGGCTTGCCCCGTGATGTTTTGCACCGTTCGCCTCCGATTGAGGGGTCAGGCGAGGCACGTCTCGTCCTCGTGCTCGACCCCATTCAGGATCTCGAGGCCGCGCAACGAGAAGAAGCCCTGCATTAGACACAAGGCATTACTGGGAGAGAAAACATGAAAACACGCGCCGCAATCGCTTGGGAGCCCAACCGCCCCCTCGAGATCGAAGAAATTGACCTTGAGGGCCCGAAGGACGGTGAAGTGCTTGTCCGCATCGTCACCACGAGCCTGTGCCACACCGATGTCTTTACGCTTTCAGGCGAGGATCCAGAGGGCCTCTTCCCCTGTGTACTCGGCCATGAGGGTTGCGGCATCGTGGAAGAGGTGGGCCGCGGCGTCACCTCGGTGAAGCCAGGGGACCACGTGATCCCGCTCTACGTGCCGGAAGATCCCAACTGCCCCTATATCAAGTCCGGAAAGACCAATCTGTGTCAGACGATCCGCGCCACGCAGGGTGCGGGCGTCATGCCCGATGGAACGTCGCGCTTTTCCTACAAAGGCAAGCAGATCCTGCATTACATGGGCACGAGCACATTCAGCGAGTACACGGTGCTGCCCGAGATTTCGGTGGCCAAGATTTCCAAAGACGCGCCGCTCTCAAAGGCGTCCGTGATGGGCTGCGCGGTGCCGACGGGGATCGGGGCGGTCCGCAACACTGCCAAGGTGGAGCCGGGCTCGACGGTGGCGGTCTTCGGCCTTGGCGCTGTTGGCATGGCCGTGATCCAGGGCGCTGTTCTCAAGGGCGCCTCCCGCATCATCGGGATCGACGTGAACCCTAACAAGTTCCCGCTCGCCATGGCGCTCGGCGCCACCGAATGCGTGAACCCAAAGGACCACAGCCAACCCATCCATGAAGTCCTCATCGACATGACGAATGGCGGCCTCGACTACACCTTCGAAGCGGTCGGCAATGTGGAGCTCATGCGCTCCGCGCTCGAGGCCTGCCACAAGGGCTGGGGCGAGTGCACCGTGATCGGCGTCGCGGGCGCAGGACAGGAAATCTCCACCCGCCCCTTCCAGCTCGTCACGGGCCGCGTCTGGCGCGGAACCGCCTTCGGAGGCGTTCTGGGCCGCAGCCAACTGCCCGGCATGGTGGATGAATGGCTTCGGGGCGACTTCAGCGTGGACCCCTACATCACGCACCACATGACCCACGGCCAGATCAACACGGCGTTCGACCTCTTGAAGGCCGGGGAGTCGATCCGCTCTGTGATCCATTTCCAGCCCAACGAGACGATGACGGTGAACTCGCTG
>JBCBME010000522.1:0-1777 GCA_039822945.1 Pseudomonadota bacterium | reverse complement strand
CCCGACGGGGTATGTCACAACGTACTCGGACATCGCGCGGGTGATCGGGCGCCCGAAGGCGGTGCGGGCCGTGGGAACCGCAGTGGGGCGCAACCCGGTAAGCTGGTTGATCCCGTGCCACCGCGCACTTCGGAAGTCGGGCGGCCTGGGCGGCTATCACTGGGGGCTTCCGGTGAAACGCGCGATGCTGGCGTGGGAAGCGGCTGAAACGGCGTAGGTTTCCGCGACGCCTACGCCGAGGGTGCGCGAGTTTGAGTTGGAGGGCCAAAGGCTACTGGATTATGCAGGGCACCATTCGGCAAGTGGTTGCCTTAAAGGCGACGGCGTTCCATGAGAAATGCTTTCGACCTTGCGTAAAGGTACACATTGCGGAGGGGTTTGCGAACCCTTTGCGGTTACGCCGCTGTTAGCAGTCGAGCCATCTCGTCAACTGAAATGAGTTCGTTCGCATCTGATGCGAGCGGGCGGGAATCGGCGGCTACTCTGCTGTGTTTGTGACACTTGGCGGTGCGCAGCAATCTCGGGCCGGTGTCTTAAGCGGCTGCAGGCGGCATGATGTGGGACGCGTGGACGGGCGGGGCAGCCTTGCGAACACTCAGTTTCGAGCGTTGCGTAAGGAGTGTCGTGAAAACCTCGTAATCCGCGTCCGACAACAGGGATGGAGTAGGCGGGCGGGATCGTCCAAGGGCTTATGCCTTTCGGCTGCCTTGGTAACTTGCGATACGCTTTAATCGAACTGGCAATAGGTGCCCAAAGTAAGGGGCGGCGCCGGGCTGAATTCTCTGAATGAAACTTGAGCACAAAGCAGTGCGGGAGCGTCTTTTCGAACGATTTGCGTTTCTTCTGCTTTATTGAGGCGCTCTGCGTTAACGAGCAGGCGGGCACGGTTTGTTCATGTCTGATCTTGGCGTGGCTAGGTAGGGAGATCGACCAACGCTGGCGTTACGGAGATCATTGAGCTTCAAATTCGGGGGCGGTGGGCATTATTGAGAAATGCTTGTGATTAGAGGGTTCGGCACCGTGCTTTTGACCGGCGGTGCAGCTTTTCGAAGGGCGGGTTGTTCTTGCCGGCGCTTCCTTCGACTTAGCGAAAGGTCGCGGTGAGTGCTTGGTTGGAGCCGCGACGCTATCGTTTGGACCAATGGACGCGGGGAGTTGGTTCGCGCGGCGCGATAACACTGCGTGGCAAGTTTCGGGTTGCGGATGCTTTCGCCGCTGCGTCTGGGGTTTGCGAGTTTTAGGTTTCGCGGGCGCAGGCGATGCTTGCGAGATACCTGATTGCGAAGAAGCGCTAATTCCCCGCAACTGAGGGCGCGTCGCAAAGCTGTAGCGTTGTAGGTGCTTTATCGTCTGCAGCTTGGCCGCAAGCCGATTGGCCACTTGAGTCGGCTTTGCTTATCCGCGGTGGCCTGCGGTACCACGAATGGGATGTCGCGTTGGTGCTGCGTAGGGCGCTGATGAGCCTTTCTGGCCCACATGTAGGACTTCGCTGCGAGCGGTTGCTTCGCTGGCTGGCGGGTGTCGCGCGTTAAAGGCTCAACTCGTCTGACATTTGCCGAGAGGCCCGAAGATCTGGAAAATCGTGGACTTGCTACACAGATGATGTGGGAAACTTGAAGACTGTACCGGGCGTTGTTGTCCGCGCGATGGGGCAATCTTTTGTCGCTCCAACTGGAGGATCTTGGTGATGGTCAAATTGCACACGCGGCGCACGTTCCTGAGCGCTTGGGGTCTGGCGGCGGTGTCGGCGGCGGCGCCCTGGGTCGTCCCGGCGGGT
>JBCBME010000521.1:0-1791 GCA_039822945.1 Pseudomonadota bacterium | reverse complement strand
CACCACCACCTCGGCCTCGCTCAAAGATACCTGCCCGTAGCGTGCCGTCAGCGTCTCCAGCGCGGCCTGCGCAATCTCCACCTCACTGGCGACAAAGGCGATTTTCTGCGCGCGGGCCATGGCAGTCTTCCCGGTTTGAGGCGGCGTCGTGAGCGGCCATGTCACTGTCCGCGCCGTAATCCATCCATGGTGGAGAGATGAAAGGCAAGGGAAACAGCCGCCGCTTTGTACGCCGTCGCATGCCGAAACCCCTGTAATCTATGGGCTTTCGCGGCATCTGCACGCTTGCAAAGTTGCCCGATCCCGGTAATGCCTTGCTGATCCGACGCGCCCCGATGCCACCTGCCCGGCGCCAGACCTAGGGAGAGATCCAAGATGAACGCACCGCACCGCGAAGCCGCCTTCTTTTCAAAGCCCCTCGCCGAGACCGATACCGAGCTCTTTGGTGCGATCGAGGCGGAGCTTGGCCGTCAGCGCGACGAGATCGAGCTCATCGCCTCCGAGAACATCGTCAGCCGCGCCGTTCTCGAGGCGCAGGGCTCGGTGATGACGAACAAGTATGCCGAGGGCTATCCGGGGCGCCGCTACTACGGCGGCTGCCAATTCGTGGACGTGGCCGAAAACCTCGCCATCGAGCGCGCCTGCCAGCTCTTCGGCGTGGACTTCGCCAACGTGCAGCCCAATTCCGGCTCCCAGGCCAACCAGGGTGTCTTTCAGGCGCTCTTGAAGCCCGGCGACACGATCCTCGGCATGTCCCTTGATGCAGGCGGCCACCTTACCCACGGGGCCAAGCCCAACCAGTCGGGCAAGTGGTTCAACGCGGTCCAGTACGGCGTCACGAAAGACACCAACCTCATCGACTATGACGAGGTCGCCGCACTGGCCGAAGAGCACAAGCCCCAGATGATCATCGCGGGCGGCTCTGCCATCCCGCGCCACCTCGACTTTGCCAAGTTCCGCGAGATCGCCGACAGCGTGGGCGCCTTCCTTCTGGCGGATGTGGCGCATTTCGCGGGTCTCATCGCGGCGGGCGTCTACCCCAACCCGTTCCCCCATGTCGATGTCGCCACCACCACGACGCACAAGACGCTCCGCGGCCCGCGTGGCGGCATGATCCTGACGAACGACGAGGCGATGGCCAAGAAGTTCAACTCCGCCATCTTCCCCGGCATCCAGGGCGGCCCGCTCATGCACGTGATCGCAGCCAAGGCCGTGGCCTTTGGCGAGGCGCTCCAGCCCTCCTTCAAGATCTACCAGGAGCAGGTGATCAAAAACGCGCAGGCGTTGGCCGACCAGCTGGAAAAGGGCGGGCTCGCCACCGTCACGAACGGCACCGACACCCACGTGATGCTCGTCGATCTGCGCCCCAAGGGCGTGAAGGGCAACGCCACCGAAAAGGCGCTCGGGCGCGCGCACATCACCTGCAACAAGAACGGTGTGCCGTTCGATCCCGAAAAGCCGATGGTGACCTCGGGCATCCGTCTCGGCTCCCCCGCGGGGACAACGCGCGGCTTTGCCGAGGCCGAGTTCCGCCAGGTCGGTGACTGGATCAATGAGGTCGTAGACGGCCTTGCCGCCAATGGCGAAGAGGGCAATGCCGCCGTCGAGGCCAAGGTGAAGGCCGAAGTCGCCGAGATGTGCGCCCGCTTCCCGCTCTACACCTGATCGAAAGAGTTCAAAGGGCCGGGGCCGCCGTGTGGTCGCCCCGGCCCTTTCTGTTTCTGGGCCTCTCCCGCCCTAGCGCACCAGCGCCAAAAGCACCGCGAGAGCGATGACCCCGAGGAGCACGTT
>JBCBME010000520.1:0-1798 GCA_039822945.1 Pseudomonadota bacterium | reverse complement strand
CGACGGGTAAAGCGGCTTGGCGCCAGCGGCCTCCACCATCTCGAGCGGGGTGGGCTCAAGGAAGCCTAAGGCGGCGAGAAACTCTTTCTGGCGGGCGTTGCCGATTTCTTGGGCGAGCCGCGCTGTGCCGATATTCGACGACTTTTCAATGACTTCCGAGAGGGAGAGCGTGGGGCCGTAGTTCTTGTTCTGGAATTCACCGATGCGGAACTTGCCCCAGCGGAGCGGGCCTTGCGTGTTCACTTGCGTCTCGGGGCCTGCGAGGCCGAGCTCCATGGCTTGGGCGGCGGTGAAGATCTTGAAGGCCGAACCCAGCTCGTAGACACCCTGCAGTGCGCGGTTGAAAAGCGGGCTGTCGCCTTGGTCGCCCTGCGTGAGCGGGCGGGGGCGGTCGTTCGGGTCGAAATCCGGGAGCGAGACGAGGGAGATCACCTCGCCCGTATGCACATCCATCAGAACGCTCGCCGCGCCCTTGGCGTTAAAGAGCTTCATGCCGCCATCAAGGACCCGTTCGGCTGCTGCCTGCACGGAAAGATCAAGCGCGAGCTGGAGCGGCGCGCCCTCATTGGCGGGGTCGCGCAGATAGGCGTCAAAGTGCTTTTCGACGCCCGCCGTGCCGATGACCTCCGCGCTTGAGACGCCTTCCTTGCCAAAGGACGCCCCGCCGAGGACATGGGCCGCGATGGGCCCATTCGGATAGAGCCGCATCTCGCGCGGGCCAAAGAGGAGGCCCGGATCGCCGATATCGTGGACGGCCTGCTTCTGCTCAGGGCTGATGCGGCGCTTGATCCAGAGAAACTTGCGGTCGCCGGTGAGATCCTTGAGGAGGCGCGCGCCGTCAAGATCGGGGAAGATGGCCGTGAGGGCGGCGGCGCTGCCTGCGGGATCGATCAGATCCTGGGGGTGCGCGTAGAGGCTGTGGGTGTCGAAGTTGGTGGCGAGCACCCTGCCCTGTCTGTCAATGATATCAGCGCGTTGCGCCACGATCTGGGTGATGGTGGCGGTGGTGCGCGGCTCTACCGGCTCGGAGACGGCCAGAAGCGTCATGCGCGCGCCGATGAGCGCAAAACCAACAACAAAGAAGAGCCCGAGCACGAGGAGGCGGCCCTCGGCCATCTGACGGGCCTTGTCGCGCATCACCTCGTGACGGCGGCGGATGTTTTCACGCTCGATGGCGTCGGGGTCGCCCCCTGCGGCGCGTGCGCCAAGGATCGTGGCCAGCGGGCGGAGCGGTGTGCGGATCATGGATTGCGCTCCATGACGTCGACGGCGCCCGTGATGGGGAGCTCTGCGCTGGGGAAGGCGACCTGATCGATGCTGCCAAATTGCTCGGGCGCGAGCGGCAAAAGCTCGAGCCTGGGAAAGTTCAGCTCGGCGAGATCCATCAGCCGGTCGGGGCGGTTGAGATAGGCCCATTCGGCGTTGAGCACGGCGACGCGCGCGCGGGCCTCGGCGATCTGGCTGTGGAGGCGCTCGACCTCAGCGATGCTCTCCTGGGTCCGGTAATTCTCGGAATAGGCCCAGAAGGCGAGCGTCAGAACCAGCGAGGCGGCGAGGGAGTAGAGAAATGTTTTCATCGGCGGGCATCCGGCAGGGTTGGCAGGCCTAGGGCGCGGGGGTCGGTTGCGGGGGCGTCGGCGTCGGTGCGACGGGCAATGCGGAGCTTTGCCGAGCGCGCGCGGGGGTTCGCGGCGATCTCGGCCTCGCTCGGTTCAATGGCTTTCTTTGTGAGGGCCTCGAAGGGCGCAGCCTGCACCTGCGCCTCTGGCGCGTAGCGGCTGCCGCCCGGGGCGCGGCC
>JBCBME010000519.1:0-1800 GCA_039822945.1 Pseudomonadota bacterium | reverse complement strand
GATTTCGATCTGCTTGGTGATCTTGGCGGCGAGGGGCTCCACCATCCCTTCGAGCACGAGCGCGAAGGCGCCAGCGTCGGTGACCGCGCGGGCATCGGCCTCATGCGCGGCCCAGGTGTCTTCCTCGCGGCCTTGGGTCTTGAAGCCGCCCATGACGTGGGAGCTTTGCGGCGTCAGCCCGATATGAGCCATCACGGGGATGCCGCGTTGTACGAGAAACGTGATCGTGTCGGCCATGCGCGCGCCGCCCTCGAGCTTGACCGCGCCGCAGCCTGTCTCCTTCAGGATCCGGGCGGCATTGCGAAAGGCGACCTCGGGGCTCTCCTCATAGGTGCCAAAGGGCATGTCGACGACGATGAGCGCGCTTTGCGTGCCGCGCACCACCGCCTTGCCGTGCATGATCATCAGGTCAATAGGCACGCCCACGGTCGTCTCCATACCATGCATCACCATGCCCAGACTGTCGCCCACGAGGATGAAATCGGCATGGGCGTCCACGATGGCCGCGGTGTGCGCGTGATAGGAGGTGAGCGAGACGATGGGATCGCCGCCCTTCATGGCCGTGATCTGCGGGCAGGTTTTGCGGCGGACGGGTTTCTGCGTGCTCATAATGCGTCCTTTCCGGGGCCGATAACGCGGTTGTCGATGAGGAGGATAGCACCGAACCGCACTGAAAGCAGGATCACCGCGGGCCGCTCGAGCCGCCCGTAGAAGGGCGCGAGGGTGGCGGCGTCCCGGATGTCGATGGCGCGGATGTCGGCGCGGGGCTCGCGGGCAATGGTCTCGCGCACCATTGCACGGAATTCCTCGGCCGTCAGCGGATCGCCCTCATGGGCCTCTGCCCGGTCCAGTGCCTCGTTCAGCACCACGGCTGCCGCGCGATCCTCCGGCGTCAGCCGCACATTGCGCGAGGACATGGCAAGGCCGTCGGCCTCCCGCACCGTGGGCAGGCCGATCACGCGGATCGGCATCGCCATATCGCGCACCATCTGCCGGATGATGGCAAGCTGCTGGTAATCCTTTTGGCCGAAGACGGTGACGTCAGGCTCGAGGATGTGAAAGAGCTTGGAGACGACCGTCGTCACCCCCTGGAAGTGGCCCGGGCGGACCTTGCCCTGCAGGATGCCGGAGAGCTCTGCCACGCTCACCACCGTATCGGCACCCTCAGGATACATCTCGGCCGGCGTGGGCAGGAAGACGCCGCTCACGCCTGCGGCCTTGAACTTCGCCAGATCCCCCTCGATGTCGGTGGGGTAGGCGTCGAGGTCCTCTTTCTCTCCGAACTGCGTGGGGTTCACGAAGATGGAGGCCACCACCGCGTCCACATGGCGTTGGCATTCCCTGACGAGCGCGAGGTGCCCGTCATGGAGGTAGCCCATCGTCAGGACACAACCCACCGTTTTCCCTTGTCTTTTCAGGGAGCGCACGTGGTCGCGCATGGCGTCTTTGGAGGAATGCGTCTCCATGCCCCCGCTATGACGCAGGGGCCCGAATGGAGCAAGCGTTACGCGAGGGCGGCAGGCGAGAAGAGGACGCCGAACGCCTCGCACCAGATGACGACGGAGTTGAACTGCGCGGGGTCCACGTCGGCCGGCAGCGTGTAGGTCTGGTCACCAATGTTGCCCTTGAGCGTGCCGAGCGACACCCACTCTGCCCCCGTCACATCGGAGGAGGAGGTCGGATCAGCATGGGCCGAGAGATAGACCTTCAGGTCAGGCCCGTTTGTCACCTCGAAATCGGTGAGCTGCAGCTCCACCGTGCCGTCGGGCTGACGGACGAAGGCGGCATTGCCGCTGACGG
>JBCBME010000518.1:0-1810 GCA_039822945.1 Pseudomonadota bacterium | reverse complement strand
CGCAGGCTGCTTACACCCAAGGAAGACAGCACAAGCTTTCTCGCACCTACACTGCGCTTCTGCCTGCAATCCCTCCCGCTTGTGCTGCCGCTGATGGCCTATGCGTTTACGGCAGCTGGTGAGCAGATCACCCGCACCCTCTTTGACAGCGGTGCGGTCATCGCCTTCGGCAAGCGTCTTTTCCTCTTTCTGGCCGCGCGGATCCTCGTTCGGGAGATCCTGAGCGACAGCTTCTTGAAGCTTTTGGGCCGCTACGTGCTCATGCCCGTGATGGCGCTCTACGTCTTTGGCCTTCTCGGGGTGGCCGAAGCCGCGCTGAGCGAGGCGCGCGTGACGCTCGGCAACATCAGCTTCACGCTGATGGATCTTCTGCGCGGTGTCATCGCGGGCTCGATCCTTTTCTGGCTGGGCTCCTGGTCCAACCGCCAATCCGCGGAATACATCCAAAAGCAGGAGGAGATGCGCCCCTCCATCCGCGAGCTCACCACCAAGGCGGTGGAGTTCACGATCTTTGCAGTCGCGTTCCTGCTTTTGATGAACATCATGGGTATCAATCTCAGCGCGCTCGCCGTGCTGGGCGGTGCCATCGGTGTGGGCCTTGGCTTCGGCCTCCAAAAGATCGCGTCGAACTTCATCTCTGGTGTCATCCTGCTTGTCGAAGGGCAGGCGACGGTGGGCGATTATGTGGAGCTCGATGGCGGCGAAGCTGGCACGATCGTCAAGATGATGGCGCGTGCCGCGATCCTGCAGACATTCGATGGCAAATGGATTGTCGTACCGAACGAAGATTTCATCGTCAGTCGCGTTGTGAACTACTCGGATTCCGGGTCCGCCAAACGCTACGAAGTGGAATTCTCGGTGAGCTATGATGCCGATCTCGAACATGTCTGCGAGGTCATCAACGATGCAGTGGCTGGCTATGAGAACGTCTTGCTCGAGCCTGAACGACCCGACACCGAAATCCGCGCCTTCGGCGACAATGGCATCGAGATGGCGGTGGAGTTCTGGTGCAACGGTCTCGATGATGGGCCCAACAGGTTTACCGCAGATGTCTTCATGATCGTCTGGAAGACGCTGAAAGCCCATGACATCGAGATCCCCTTCCCGCAGCGCGTTGTCGAGGTAAAGGGCGAGGTGCGCGCCCGTCTGCCATGATCGATGCGCTGGTGATCGGGGGTGGCCCCGCTGGGCTTGCCGCGGCTGAGATGCTGCACGCCCGCGGCGTCAACGTGACGCTCGTCGATCAAAAGCCATCGCTCGCGCGGAAATTCACCATGGCCGGCAAGAGCGGGCTCAACATCACCAAGGACGAAGACCTTCCCGCGCTTCAGGCCGCGATCGGCTGCCCGCGTCTGGATCCAATCCTCGCAGAGTTTGATGCACGCGCCGTGCAGGACTGGGCGCGCGGGTTGGGGCAGGAGATCTTCACAGGTTCTTCTGGCCGCGTCTTTCCGGTCGCGATGAAGGCGTCCCCCTTGTTGCGGGCCTGGCTTGCCCGGCTCGACGGTGTGACGATCAAGAAAAACTGGCGTTGGGAAGGGTTCGCCGGTGGAGCGCATCGCTTCCTGACGCCAGACGGGCCTTGCGACGTCAGTGCTCGCGTGACGGTCTTTGCCTTTGGCGGGGCGAGTTGGGCACGCCTTGGTTCGGATGGATCCTGGGCAGATGCGTTTCGGGCGGATGGCCTGCCTGTCGCCGATTTCCAGCCCGCCAATATGGGGCTCAAGGTGGGCTGGAGCGCGCATATGGCACCCGCCTTTGGGCTGCCGGTCAAAAACGTCGCGCTCACATGTGCTGGGCGGCGCGTGAC
>JBCBME010000517.1:0-1813 GCA_039822945.1 Pseudomonadota bacterium | reverse complement strand
CACCATCTGGTCCACCGTCTTACGCCCCTGCGCAGAATTCATCTGCGGCACCTTCGCAATAACGATCGCCGCCTCCGCGTCGTGCGACAGATAGTTCAGCGTCGCCACCAGTGACCACCGGTCCATCTGGCCTTGGTTGATCTGCTGTGTGCCGTGGTAAAGGCCCGTCGTGTCCCCGAGGCCCACCGTGTTGGCGGTCGCAAAGATGCGGAAATAGGGGTGGGGCGTGATCACCTTGTTCTGGTCAAGGAGTGTTAGCTTGCCGTCTGTCTCCAGCACGCGCTGGATCACGAACATCACGTCCGCGCGGCCCGCATCGTATTCGTCAAAGACGATCGCGCAGGGATTGCGCAGCGCCCAGGGCAGGATGCCTTCCTGGAAATCGGTCACCTGCTTGCCGTCCTTCAGCTTGATCGCGTCCTTCCCGATAAGGTCGATCCGGCTGATGTGGCTGTCGAGGTTCACGCGCACGGCGGGCCAGTTGAGGCGCGCGGCCACCTGCTCGATATGGGTCGACTTACCAGTGCCGTGATAGCCCTGGATCATCACGCGGCGGTTGTGGGCAAAACCTGCGAGGATGGCGAGCGTCGTGTCGGGGTCGAACTTGTAGGTCGAATCAAGCTCGGGCACCCGGTCTGAGCCCTCATCAAATCCGCGCACCGCCATGTCGCTGTCGATGCCGAATACCTCGCGAACGCTGATCTCGCGGGTGGGGGTCATGTTGATATCGAGAGCGCCGTCGGCCATGAATTGTGTCCTTCGTAACTGAGCCCGGCCTGCCTGCCTCATTCGGCCCAGAGGGGCAAGAGGGGGCAGGGGCCTTTGACGCTGTCCTTGTGTCGATGCGCCATTGGCCTTTTTATAGCGCCCAAGAGCAGACCGCCCAGAGAGGCCGCGCCCGTTGAGCGATATTCGCAACATTCTTTTGCTGTCGGTCGAAGATCTCAACGATTGGATCACGCCGCTTGGCGGCCATCCCGACGCTGTGACACCCAACATCGCGCGCCTTGCCGCGCGCGGGTTCACGTTTGAGGCCGCCTATGCCGCCTCGCCCGCCTGCTCGCCCTCGCGCACGGCCACGCTCTTTGGCCAGGGGCCCTGGCGCACGGGGATTTACGGCAACGAGCAAAGCTGGGCGATGGCCTACCCGCCGCGCGCGCAGCTCTCGATTGCGGGCCGGGCGCGGGTGGCAGGCTGGCGCACCGTCATGGCGGGCAAGGTCTACCATACCGGCCGCTCCGGGCAGGCGTGGAACGACTGGGACGTGAATTTCCCCCGCGGCGCAGAAAGCTTTGAGCCCACTTCGCGCGCCGTCCGTGAAGGCCACCTGCAGCCGCCCGATGATTTCGGCCCCACTGAGGCTGAGCACCTCGACGATGACCGCCTCGTTGACGCGATGATCAGCGAGATGACGCCGGGCGCGACAGGACAGTTCTGGGCGCACGGGATCTACCGGCCGCATCTGCCCTTCATCGCGCCGCGCTGCTTTTTCGAGCAGATCCCAGATCCGCCGCGCCTGCCACCGGGCTTCGGCAACCGCGCCTTTGATGCGGATGATGAAAGCGAGCTCGCGCCGCTGCCCAGACACGCGCAGGCCATGGCCCGCCGCTGGACCGGGCGGATGCTCACAGAGACCGGAGAGCACAGCGATTTCATCCGCGCCTATCTCGCCTCGGTGGCCTATGCCGATCACCTCGTGGGGCGGCTCCTCGATCACCTCGACGCCACCGGCCTCAGCGAGAGCACCCTCATCGTGCTCTGGTCCGACCACGGCTGGCAATTCGGGGAGAAACTGGCCTTCCGCAAATTCTCA
>JBCBME010000516.1:0-1817 GCA_039822945.1 Pseudomonadota bacterium | reverse complement strand
CCAATGGCGCGGCGCATCCACATGGCCGTACATGATCGTGGCCGTCGTGGGGATTCCAACCTCATGCGCGGTGCGGATGATCTCCACCCACTGCTCGGCGCTGAGCTTGTTCTTGGTGAGCTTCTGGCGCACCTCGGTGTCGAGGATCTCCGCCGCCGTGCCGGGCATCGAGCCGAGGCCACATGCTTTAAGATCGGCGAGGAAGTCCTTGTAAGACATCTTGGATTTCGTCGCACCGTACCAGATCTCGAAGGGCGAGAAGGCGTGGATGTGCATGCCCGGCAGCGCTTCTTTGATCGCAAGCACGAGCTCCCGGTAATAGCTCCCCGACATCTTTGGATGGAGCCCGCCCTGGATGCAGACCTCCGTTCCGCCGCGGTCCCAGGCCTCTTGAGCGCGCTCCACAACCTGCGCGGGCTCGAGCCACTCGGCAGCTGCGTCTTCCTTTCGCTTGGCAAAACCGCAAAACCGGCAGCCCATGTAGCAGATGTTGGTGAAGTTGATGTTGCGATTGACCACAAAGGTCACGTGATCGCCATTAACGGTTCGGCGCAGCGCGTCTGCGGTGGCATAGATCGCCTGCCGGTCAGCCTCGGTGGTCACGGAAAAGAGCGCCTCGCCCTGCTTTTCGGTGACTTCCTTGCCGATGAGCACACCGTTCAGGATGCGCCAGACCGGGCGGCTCGCCCCTTCAAGTGTGGCCTGCAGCGCGGCGTCGCGGCGGCGGTCAAAGTCCTGCGGGGCGTTTCTCATGCGCTGGCCTCAAGGCACTGCTGCCGCGCGAGACCATCCGCGCGCGCCATGGTCAGGATCCGGTCCGTGAGGCTTGGGTCGAGATAGGACGCACGCTCCGCGATGAAGCGGGGATAGATGGTGAGACGCTCCTCAAGTTCGAACCCACCAGCAGCGCAGCTCTCCGCAAGGCCTCGGATTTCTGGCCAGTCATGCTGCGGATTGATGAAATCGATGGTCACCGGGCTGATCCCGCCCCAATCGTTGATGCCTGCTTTGAGGTAGGCGATGTGGCGACGGTGCAGGTTCGGCGGCGCCTGCAGGCTGATTTCCGGGCTCAGGATGAGACGCGCCGCCGCGATCGTGCGCAGCATATCGTCGAGCGCGGGCTCTGGATGATCGGCCATGGCGATGTCAGGCTTGCGCTGGAAGTTTTGGATGATGACTTCCTGAATGTGGCCGTGGCGATCATGGGCGTCTTGGATAGCGTAGAGCGCCTCGATCCGCTCGGCCCACGTCTCGCCGATCCCGATGAGGAGGCCGGTGGTGAAGGGCACCTTCTTGGCGCCCGTCCTCTCCAGGGTCCGCAGCCGCTGTACGGGCAGCTTGTCCGGGCAGGCGTGGTGCGGCCCGCCTGTGCGCGCCAAACGGCGGCTCACCGTCTCAAGCATCATGCCCATGGAGGCGGAGACCGGCTTTAGCCTGTCGATCTCATCGTCGGCGAGCGTGCCCGCGTTCACATGGGGCAGCAGCGTCGTCGCCTCGAGGACGAGCGCGCACATATCGGCGAGGTAGTCGGTCATGCGCGCATAACCCAGCCGTGCGAGCCCCGCGCGCGCCTCCTCATAGCGCTGCTCGGGCTTTTCCCCGAGGCTGAAGAGAAGCTCCTTGCAGCCCGTCCGCTCGCCCTTGCGCGCCTGCGCGAGCACCTGCTCAGGCGTCATGATCTCCGCGGCTGGGTCCTTCGGATGCTTGACGAACGTGCAGTAACCACAGGTATCGCGACACATATTCGTCAACGGTACAAAGACCTTACGCGAATAGGTGATGCGGCGTCCCCAATGCACATCGCGCACGGCAGCGGC
>JBCBME010000515.1:0-1817 GCA_039822945.1 Pseudomonadota bacterium | reverse complement strand
CGTGTTCAGCTCCGAAGATGCGGAGCTGAACACGTCTTTCACGAGGCCATTGGCCTTACGCTCCCGGAAAAACTCTCCGTCGAACGTGACCATGCCGGATGCGTCCTGTCCCCGATGCTGAAGCATGAGGAGACCGTCATAAAGCTCTGGAAAGACCGGGTCGGATTGGTTGGCGATCCCGAGAATTCCGCACATTGGCAGGCTCCGAGTGGCAGAAGCACGGACACGTTCCCCGACGCGCCCGGGCCGTCCTAGCGCGGATGTGCGGGGAAATACAGGCCCGCATTGTCTCAGACTTGATATTCTCTCGACGCGGGGTTCCTTGATCGCGGTCGGATTTGGCGGTGCTGCGCCGATGACGCCAAGGAAGGCACCCTGCCCCCTTTTGCGGCAGCGTGCGTCCCCATAACTGGCGCGCAGTTGAACGACAGGCTCCCCATGACACAAACAACGAACGGCCACGCTGATACGCTGGCAACCTTGGAAGATGCCCTCCCGCACGCGGGGCTTCGCCTGCTTGGCACCATGGGCACACCACAAGCACCCGAGGCGATCCTGCTCTTGAGGCAGGATGTCTTGCGCGTGGCCCCCGGCGACATGGCGGGAAATGCGAAGGTGATCGCCATAGAACCCGGCAGGGTCATTTTCTTGCTGGGAGGGGAGACCCGGGCCCTCACGATGCCACGGCTCGCCGCCGCATCCGGCGGCTAGACATGTGACGGGCCTGAGGGTGCTGCTGGCTTGACGCTGCCGCGCTGCTGGGCCAAAGCGCCGCCGATGATGACCGAAAAAGTTGCCCTTATCACAGGAGCCTCTCGTGGGCTCGGAGCAGCGCTGGCAGAGGCGCTGGCCCCAACACATCATATCATCGCAGTGGCGCGCACGATCGGGGCGCTCGAAGAACTCGATGATCGCATCAAGGCCAAAGGCGGCCAGGCGACGCTGGCGCCCATGGATGTCACAAAAGCGGACGCCATGCAGCATCTGTGCCTGAATATCCACGAACGGTGGGGCGGCGTCAGCCTTTGGGCGCACACCGCTGTTCACGCTGCACCACTCGCGCCCGCCTACATGATCAATGACAAGGATTGGGCGACAAGCGTGGAAGCGAACCTCAATGCCTTCCGCCGGATGATCACTTACGTGACGCCGCTGCTCGGGACGGATGGCACAGCGCTTTTCTTTGATGATCCCATTCCGGGAACGAAGTTTTCCGCAAGCTATGGCGCGTCCAAGGCCGGGCAAATGGCTCTCGCACGGGCATGGGCGCTGGAGAGCGCGCGGACCGGGCCAAGGGTTGTGATCGAGACACCTCCGCCCATGCCAACAGCTTTGCGTGCGCGGTTCTACCCGGGTGAGACCCGCTCCAAGCTTGCAGATCCCCATGCCGTTGCCGCTGAGATGATTTCAAAACTCTAGGCCCGAGCGGCGGTGGCTTGGATCCGGTCGACCATTGCCCTGAGGCCGTTAGAGCGCTGCGAGCTCAGGTGATCCGTGAGGTTCAGGCGCTCGAGCTCACTTTTCGTGTCGATGGCGCGCGCCTCTTCCGGGGTCAGCCCGTTGTAGAGCGACAAAAGCACAGCAATGAGACCCTTGACGATCATGGCGTCGCTGTCGCCCTGGAACTGCAAGCGCCCTGCATCATCTGACGCATGAAGCCAGACCTGGCTCGCGCATCCCTCCACTTTGGCGGCGGGCATTTGAGGTGATCGTCGAGACGTTCGAGTTTCTCGATGATTGGGAGGAACGGTACCTTCACGTGATTGAGCTTGGAAAGGCGAGGCCGGAATTGGATGCCGCGCTCAAAGTGCCCGCCA
>JBCBME010000514.1:0-1820 GCA_039822945.1 Pseudomonadota bacterium | reverse complement strand
TATGCCTCCACGGCTGAAACGTGCAACGTCCCCTATGAGTGGCTCTCCCCCGCCCAGATCAAAGAGCGCTACCCGCTGGTGCGGACTGAAGACCTCGTGGGCGGGGGAGAGCCACTCATAGGGGACGTTGCACGTTTCAGCCGTGGAGGCATAGAGCATGTATTCATCCATGCGCGCCTGCGTCTGTGCCATGCGCAGGTTGCCCACGACGTAAAAGCCTGGATCTTGGCCCGTCTCTTCCTTCAGCGTCTTGTAGAACTTGATGGAGTAGTCGTGGATGTGGGTCGTGGCGTAGGACATGTTGAAATAGGGCAAGAGGCCCGCCGCATGCCATGTGGAGCCTGCGGTGAGCGCGTCCCGCTCAACCTGCATCGTGTCCCAGCCAGCCTTGCCGAGATGGTATGCGATGGACGTGCCAACGGCTCCGCCCCCGATCACCAGCGCCTTTACATGCGTCTTCATGCCAACGACTCCCTTTCGCCTTGGCGCGAATGATGCCTTCTTGTGCGGGCGGACGCAAAATCCACCCGACCCATGGGCGCGCTTTTGCGACCTGTCGCGGCTAGGTGACGCGGGACTTCGTGAGAAATTCGGGTCTGTCCCAGAGCCGTTCGTGGATCACACGCGCGAGAATGGTCACGGCCGCCGTCACATCCCCCTCGTCGATGTAGAGGGGCGTGAAGCCGAAGCGCATGATGTTGGGCGCGCGAAAATCGCCAATGACGCCGTGGGCAATGAGGGCCTGCATCGCGGCATAGCCGTGCTCGAACGCGAACGAGATCTGAGAGCCCCGCATCGCCGCCTCGCGCGGGCTGGCGAGTGTGAGCTCAGGCACGCGGGCCTCCACCTCTGCGATGAAAAGCTCACAAAGCGCGATGCTATTTGCGCGAAGCGCAGCCATGTCGACCTCGTCCCAGATGTCGAGCGCCATCTCGAGGGCCGTCATCTGCAGCACCGGCGGCGTGCCCACCCGCATCCGCTCGATCCCCGGCGCGGGGCGGTAGCCCTGCTCAAACGCAAATGGCGCGTCATGGCCGAGCCAGCCTGCGAGCGCGGGTTCTATGCTTTTGATGAGATCGGGGCGCACGTAGATGAAGGCCGGCGCCCCCGGCCCGCCATTGAGGTATTTGTACGTGCAGCCCACCGCGAATTCCGCGCCCGAGGCGTCGAGATCGACCGGCACCGCGCCTGCGCTGTGGGCCAGATCCCAGAGCATGACGGCCCCCGCCGCATGGGCCTTGGCGGTCATAGCGGCCATGTCATGCATCCGTCCGGTGCGGTAATCGACCTGCGTGATCATGGCCACGGCCACGTCTTCGGTCAGGGCGTCCATCACGTTTTCTGGGGCCACGATGCGCAGCTCATGCCCCTGGTCGAGCTGCCGTATGAGCCCCTCGGCCATGTAGAGATCGGAGGGGAAATTCCCGCTATCTGACAGGATCACCTTGCGCTCGGGGCGCATCTTTACCGCCGCCGAAAGCGCCTGGTAGACCTTGAGCGAGAGGGTGTCGCCCATCGTCACGGTGCCCGCAGGCGCACCGATCAGGCGGCCCACACGGTCGCCAACCTTGGTGGGCTGGCCCATCCAATCATCCACGTTCCAGCCGCGCACGAGATGCTGGCCCCACTCCTCGCGCACCATCGCTTCGATCCGCGCAGGCACCGTCTTGGGCAGCGGCCCGAGCGAGTTGCCGTCGAGATAGATCACGCCCTCCGGCAAGACGAAGCGGTCCTTCATGGGCAAAAGCTGCGCGTGATCTTTCATGGTGCTCCTCCGGGCCGGGCGACGTCTCTCGCGATCAATATCGGTCGGAATTGTA
>JBCBME010000513.1:0-1822 GCA_039822945.1 Pseudomonadota bacterium | reverse complement strand
TTCACGCTTGAGGATACGCCGGGCGTGAACGCGCCCTCGGGTGCTGCGCCCGCGATGATCTCGATCTGGGAGGTGATGCAGACGTCCTCGAACTCCACGCTGCGCAGGATCTCGGCGGTCTCCTCGTCGACATAGACACGCGGCGCGGCCTCAAGGCTCGACCCGATGGTCTTTTCGCGGCGCTCAACCTCCAGCGCGCCCGTCACCACGCGGCGCACGCGGCGCACCTTGGCCCATTTGGCCGCGAGCGCCTCGTCGAGCCACGCGGCAGGCGTCTCCGGGATGTCCACGAGGTGGATCGAACCTTCGCCGCCCGACCGCTCCAACCACACCTCTTCCATCGTGAAAACGAGGATCGGCGCGAGCCACGTGTTGAGCCGCTCCAGAATCAGATCGAGCACATGGCGCGCCGCCTCGCGGCGGTTGGTGGTGCCGTCGCAGTAGAGCGCGTCTTTGCGGATATCGAAGTAAAACGCCGAAAGCTCCACCGTGGCGAAGGTGAAGATCGCCTGGAAGACGCCCTGGAAATCAAAGCGCCCGTAGCCCTCGCGCACCTGCGCGTCGAGCTGCGCCAGACGGTGCAGCACCCAGCGCTCGAGCTCCGGCATCTGGGCCGGGTCCATCGCAGCCGTCCCCGCCACGCGGGAGCCCAGCAGGTAGCGGAACGTGTTGCGCAGCCGGCGATAGCTGTCGGCCACGCCTTTGAGGATCTCGGGCCCGATGCGCTGATCGGCGGTGTAATCCGTCTGCGCCACCCAGAGCCGCAGGATATCGGCCCCGTATTGCTTGATGACCTCCTCCGGCACGATCGTGTTGCCGATGGATTTCGACATCTTCATGCCCTTTTCATCGAGCGTGAAGCCGTGGGTCACTACGTTGCGATAGGGCGCGCGGCCCGTCGTGCCGACCGACTGCAGGAGCGAGGAGTGGAACCACCCGCGGTGCTGGTCAGTCCCCTCCATATAGACATCGGCGATCCCGTCCGCAGTGCCATCCGCCCGGTCGCGCAGGGTAAAGGCGTGGGTGGAGCCTGAATCGAACCACACGTCGAGGATGTCCATGACCTGGTCATAGGCGTCCGGGTCGACGAGGCCGCTCAGGAAGCGCTCTTTCGCGCCCTCCTCGTACCACGCATCAGCACCCTCGGCCTCGAACGCCTCCACGATGCGCGCGTTCACCTCTTCGTTGCGGAGGAGGAAGTCCGGGTCCGTGGGCAAGGCCCCCTTCTTGGTGAAACAGGTGAGCGGCACGCCCCAGGCCCGCTGGCGCGACAGCACCCAGTCCGGCCGCTGCTCCATCATCGAATGGAGGCGGTTGCGCCCGCTCGCAGGCGTCCATTTCACGTTGTCGATCTCGGTGAGCGCGCGCTCGCGGATCGTGGTGCCATGCATGTCCTGCCCGTCGCCCACGGGCTTGTCGATCGCGGCAAACCATTGCGGCGTGTTGCGGTAGATCACCGGCGCTTTCGAGCGCCAGGAATGCGGGTAGGAGTGGTGGATCTTGCCGCGCGCCAGGAGGCCGCCCTCCTCCACGAGCTTGTCGATGACGGCCTTGTTGGCGTCGCCCTCTCCGCCCTTGCGGGAGAGGATGTACTTGCCCCCGAAGAACGGCAGGTCCGCCCGGAAGGAGCCGTCATCCATGACGTTGTAGGTGATGACCTCGGCCAGCATGCCCGCATCGCGGTAGAGCTCGTACTCCTCCATCCCGTGGGACGGCGCGCAGTGCACAAAGCCCGTGCCCTCGGTGTCGGTCACGAAGGGTGCCGCGCGGAAATCGCGGGGCTCGTCCCAATAGGCCTCACCCCCCTCGGTGCCCGCCAGGG
>JBCBME010000512.1:0-1824 GCA_039822945.1 Pseudomonadota bacterium | reverse complement strand
ATCCACGCTTCCGCCATGCGGCGCAGAGCGGAGCGCAGGGAGCCGAGCGCACGGCCCGCCGCGTCGTATGTCGTCAGGTCCACCTCGGGCGGCAGGCCTTCGGCAGGGCGCGGATATTCCCCGAGCTTCGATTTCAGATGGCAGTTGAAGATCGTGATGACCGTGCCCGCCACCTCGACGCGCACCTTCAGGATGGGGCGCGAGGTACGGGAGATCGTGTAGCTCCCGCCATCTTCTCCGCCCAGGTCGCTGAAGGGGATGGTGAGCGGCTCTGGCAACTCCTGAATGACCTCTGGTTCCCCCACAAAGCCAAAGCGTGAGAGCACCGCGAGCCCCGGCCGCCGCTGCCCCGGCGCGCCGTCATTGGCGTTGGGCGCAAACGCGATGTGCATCGGCTCGTAAGGGTCAAAGGCGAGCTTTCGGAAAATGGCCTTGCGCGCGTAGCGTTTGGAGCGGTCCGGCACGACCGCCGCATTGGCCGCCACACCCCTCGCATTGGTCTCGGCCACCACGGCGCGCAGGGCGCTTTCGTCGAAAATCTCCTGAAAGCAGACGATATCGCTGTCCATCGACAGAAGCTGATCGGCGAGCCAGTCTTCCTTCCAGGCGTGTTCTTCGGGCGTGTAGCTCTCAAACCGGTAGTATTCCTGATCAGCACCGATCAGGTTTTTGACGTTGAACGAGGCGATTGAGAATTCGGTCATAGCGTCTCCAAGGCGCGCTGGAATACCGGCGCGTCCACATTGCCACCCGAGGCCGTGCAGATCACGTCTCCCTCGCCCGGGTGAAAGAGCGCGGCTGCCAGCGCCACAGCCCCGCCGGGCTCCAGCACGAGCTTGAGGCGCAGGAATGCGTGCGCCATGGCCCGGAGCGCCTCCTCCTCGGTGACCACGATGCCGGGCCCGCAGAGCCGCTGCATGATGGGAAAGGTGATCTCGCCCGGCTGCGGCGTGATGATGGCGTCGCAGAGCCCGCCGGAGGTCTGCGCGTTGCGCTCGATGGAACCCGATGCGAGCGAGCGGGTGACATCGTCAAAGCCCTCTGGCTCCACCGGGCGCACGCGGTGCGCGCCCTCCGTGGCGAGCGCGATGCCGGAGGTGAACCCACCCCCGCCGCAACAGACGTAGATCTCCGCGCCCGTGGCGCCGGCCTCGGCGGCTTGCTCTGCGATCTCGAGCCCGCAGGTGCCCTGACCCGCGATGACCTGCGGCTCGTCGAAGGGCTTGATGAGCGTGAGCCCGCGCTCGGCGGCGAGTGCTGCACCGATGGCGTCGCGGTCCTCGCTGGACCTGTCGTAGAGAACGACCTCTGCCCACAGCGCGCGGGTATTCGCGATTTTGATGGCGGGCGCGTCCGAGGGCATGACGATCACTGCGCGCGTATCATGGAGTGCGGCGGTGCGGGCGATGGCCTGTGCGTGGTTGCCCGAGGAGAACGCAATCACGCCCCGCGCGCGCATATCGGGTGCCAGTGCCGAGAGCGCCGACCACCCGCCCCGGTATTTGAAGCTGCCAGTATGCTGGAGGCATTCGGCCTTCAGAAACACGTGGCGACCGGCGATCTCATCGAGAAAGGGCGAGGTAAGAAGCGGGGTCCGCCGCACGTGCCCCGCGCTACGCTCTGCGGCGGCTTTGATCATCTCGAGGTTCATATCTCAGCCCACCAGTCGGTTAGTGCGGCGATGGCCTCCGGCTCATCAAGGAAGGGGACATGGCCGCGGTCCGGGATTTCGGCGCGCACCATGTCGGGCCTCTGGCAGGTCATCTCATCGGCGGTCTCACGGCTCAGGAGATCGGAGTTTGCGCCTCGGATCAGGGCGAGCGG
>JBCBME010000511.1:0-1841 GCA_039822945.1 Pseudomonadota bacterium | reverse complement strand
CAGCGACGTGCTCCAGATTGCCAATGGCGCGGGAGAACGCCTCTTGCGGCCCTTGTCGAACCCGGCCCGCCTTCAAACGTCGAGCTTTGCGGATGGAAACCCGCGCGGCTTTGGCCTTGTCCAATCAGCGCGCCGCTTCGACGATTTCGAGGATGAAGAGGCCGCGTATCACCGGCGGCCCAGCGCCTGGGTCACGCCCGGTGAGGATTGGGGGGCGGGTCGGGTCATGCTTGTGGAGATCCCCACCGCTGACGAATTCTTTGACAACATCGTGGCCTTTTGGCGGCCCGAGGCGCCGCTCGCGGCGGGTGGGTCCTATCGCTATTCCTACCGCATTCTGACGGGGGCCGCGCCTGTGCCGGACGCAGCGCTGCAAGCGCGTGTGGCACAAACGCGGTCAGGGCTCGTTCATGACCGCCCCGGGCACCTGCAATACGTGGTGGATTTCGCGGGTGATGGGCTCGAGGGCCTCAGCGTCGATCTCAGCGCGAGCCAAGGGACGCTCCACGGGGTGGCGGCCTACCCGCTCTCGCGACGCGGTCACTTGCGGGTCGGCTTTCAATTCGAGCCTGGCTCTGCTGACGCCTCGGAACTGCGTTTGGTTTTGCGGGAGAGCACCGGTGCGGCGGCCTCGGATGTCTGGCTGCACCGCTGGACGCCGGGCCGGGATGGATCGCCCTGAGGCTCAGCTCTTTTGACGCTGTCCCGCGCGCCCTTGCCGCCCAGCGCCCAGCCGCGGGACCGCGTAGGGTACCTCCTCACGGTACGCGGCAAACTCGGCACCGTAGCGCTTTTGAAAGCGCGCCTCCTTCAGGCGCGGCGCAAGCAGGCAATAGGCCGTGAGCACGATCGCCAGTGCGAGCTGATCGGGTGTCCAGACAGGCACTGTCCAGAGCGTGAGCGCGAAAGAGACGTAGATTGGCTGGCGGATGATCGTGAAGAGCCCGCTCTTCGGCATGTCAGGGAAGACAGGCTTGATGTTTTGCGCCAGCGACATCCAGCCCAGCGCGCCTGACTGCACCTCCGCCCCCGCATCATAGCTCGCCCAGATCAAGAGGAGCCAAGAGAGCGCGTAGAGGGTGCAGACGACCACGAGCGCGGTGCCTTCTGCGCGCCACCAGACAATTCCGCTCGGTGTCCAAAGGGCGAAGAGCGCCAAAAGCTGGATGGAGGCGATGAGCGCAAAGGTCGTCGTGCCGAGGGTACCGGCATGGTCGCGGGGCGCGAACCACGACAGCGCCTTGCGCCCGCGGTCGCTGAGCAAAAGCGAGTGGCTGAGCGGGAACTGCAGAACGAGGACAAGGTTGGCGAGGTAGGACCACGGGTCCGGCACGCGGCCCAGGCTTTCGCTCATCCCAAAGAACATCGCGACGATCATTGCGAGCACCGCGAGGGCGAAGAGGCTGTGGCAGGCGAGCCCATAGGCGAAGGCGAGCGCAATGCGCCCACGGCCCGGAGGGAGCCGCAAAAGACCAAGGACAAGACCCAGGAGACGCCGAAAGGGTTTCGCTTCAAGGAGTGCCATGCCCAAGAGTTAGGAGGCGTGTCTGGTTGTCGAGGCCGCCTGTCGATGGGTCGCAGCGCTAGTCCACCGCCGCCGCGCGGGTTTCGGCACGGAGAGCATCCATGTCGTCGCGGGAGAGGCTCAGGCGCACGCCCAGCGCGCCGCTCTCATTCAGGACGGGATGCTTGGAGAGGCGCAGATCCACTGCCTCAATCGCGTCAAACGCCGCGCAGGCGCTTAGAATGCGCGTCATCAGCCATTCTTGGGTGTCGTAGTGCCCGTCACGCGCGAGATCGAACGACTTGCGCGTGACGGGCACTACGACACCCAAGAATGG
>JBCBME010000510.1:0-1847 GCA_039822945.1 Pseudomonadota bacterium | reverse complement strand
ACCGGCCTGACCGTAGCCCACTTCCACGAGGAGAGGACGGTCGATGGCCATGGACATGGCCTTGTAGACCGCCGGATCGCCCAGGAACGGGTGCTCGGACGGACCGTTCGGATCGCTCTTGACGGAGCGCATCTCACCCAGTGCGGGATCGGGGTTGGCGTTGTTGAGCATGATGCGCTCGACGAGGGGGCCAAAGCCCGCCACGGGCGTGCCCATGCCGCCAGCTTCCATCTGTGCGATCACATCGGGTGCAAGCTGGAGGTTCCAGGCGTAGTCGAACTCGCCGGTTTCCATCACCGCGCGGCCCGCAGCCGTCGCATCGCCGCCGCCCTTGAAGGTCACGGTCGCAAAGGCGGGTTTCGCCGGATCGCGGTAGTTTTCAATGGCGTCCATCGTGATCACGTCGTTCGGCTTGAACTCGGTGACTGTGAATGGGCCGGTGCCGATGGGGTTGAAGTTCTCTTCGGTGCAGGTGGAGGCTTGCGCGCCCACGCAGTCCGCAAACTGTGCCGCCTGCAGGATCGGGCTCTCACCGCCCACGAAGGGACCGTAGGGGTTGGGCGTGGCGCCAGCAAAGTTTACGACGACCGTCAGGTCATCGGGGGTCTCGACGCTCTCGACGCCCTCAAACTTCGTCACCTGCGCGCAGCCGCCCTCGGGGTCGGTGCAATACTCATAGGTGAACGCCACGTCAGCGGAGGTGAACGGCGTGCCGTCCGACCACAGGATGCCCTCGGAAATCTTCCAGGTGATTGAGGTCAGATCTGCGCTCACGCCGCCATTGTCGACGGTGGGCACTTCATCGACGAGCCAGGGGACAAGCTCGCCCAGTTCGTTGTAGCGCGCCAGCGGCTCGATGATCATCGAGGCTGATTCCACGTCCTTCGTCCCGCCCGACAGGAACGGGTTCAGGATCGAGGGCGCTTGCCAGTAGATGATGCGGACCTCGCCATCCGAGCCACGCTCGGCAAAGGCGGCCGGGGCGAATGCCACGGCTGCGGCCGCACCCATAAGGGCGGTTCTAAGTGTCATGTATAACTCCCGTTGGTAGAAAAGCGTCGAGACGGCCGGGCCAAACCCGCTCACGGCGGGCGCTTGTGCGCGCTGGCGATAGTGATGCAGCGATGGCGCAGTCCCCCAAGACACTCATTGGGATATTCCGCCCCGCTTTTAACTCGATTGCAAGCTTTGCCTCGGCCAAGCGGCTGATTTTTCATCCATTGCCCGTTTTGCACGCGTTTGTATTGGGGCGGGGGTTTGACACTTGCCCAAACGCTCGCCACGCTCTGATTAGCTTGAGGGAGGCTCCATGCTCGATCAGACACCTGTCGCCGACATCCGAAATCTGCGCGTGGAGTTTCAGACGAAAGACGGCCCCGTCGTGGGCGTCAAGGACGTCTCCTTTTCCATCAATCCGAGCGAAACCGTCTGCGTCGTGGGGGAGTCGGGCTCCGGCAAATCGGTCTCGTCGCTCTCGCTGATGCGCCTTGTGGAGTTCGGCGGGGGCGAAATCACCCGCGGCCAGCTCCTCTTTGATCGTGGCGCGGGGCAGGGGCCCGAGGATGTCTCCCAACGCGACCTGATGGAGATGCGCGGCCTGCGCGGCAACGAGATCGGGATGATCTTTCAGGAGCCGATGACCTCCCTCAACCCGGTCTTCACGGTCGAAAAGCAGCTTACCGAGGGGCTCATCGTCCACAAGGACATGACCAAGCAAGCCGCCCGCGAACGCGCGCTGGAGCTTTTGCGCCAGGTTCGCATCCCCGAGCCCGAGCGCAGGCTCACGCAGTACCCCCATGAGCTGTCGGGCGGCATGCGCCAGCGCGTCGTGATCGCCATGGCGCTTG
>JBCBME010000509.1:0-1849 GCA_039822945.1 Pseudomonadota bacterium | reverse complement strand
TGTTCACCAGCGTCCACATCGAAGAGTTTGAAGTGGCAGCGCGGGACACCAAGCTTGGCCCTGAAGAGATCACCCGCGACATCCCCAATGTGGGCGAAGAAGCGCTCCGCAACCTTGATGAGGCGGGGATTGTCTACATCGGGGCAGAGGTTGGCCCGGGCGACATCTTGGTCGGGAAAATCACACCCAAGGGCGAAAGCCCCATGACGCCGGAGGAAAAACTCCTCCGCGCCATCTTTGGGGAGAAGGCCTCTGACGTGCGGGACACCTCGCTCCGGCTGCCGCCTGGGGACTACGGCACCGTGGTTGAGGTCCGTGTCTTCAATCGCCACGGCGTCGACAAAGACGAGCGGGCGCTGCAAATTGAGCGCGAAGAGGTGGAGCGTCTGGCCCGCGACCGGGATGACGAGCTGACCATTTTGGAGCGCAACATCTACGCGCGCCTCAAAGACCTGATCATGGGCAAAACCGTGGCCAAAGGCCCGCGGGGCGCCCAGGCCGGATCGGTGGTCAACGAAGACATGCTGCAGATGCTGTCCCGTGGGCAGTGGTGGCAGATCGCCATGACCGACGAGGCCGACGCCCAGCGGCAAGAGGCCCTGAACCAGCAGTTCGAGATCCAGAAAAAAGCGCTGGATCGCCGGTTCGATGACAAGGTCGAAAAGGTGCGGCGGGGCGACGACCTGCCGCCGGGCGTGATGAAGATGGTCAAGGTCTTTATCGCGGTGAAGCGTAAGCTTCAGCCGGGCGATAAAATGGCCGGGCGGCACGGCAACAAGGGCGTGATCTCCCGCGTGGTGCCGGTGGAGGATATGCCGTTCCTCGCCGATGGCACAGCGGTCGATATCGTCCTCAACCCGCTTGGTGTGCCAAGCCGTATGAATGTGGGCCAGATCCTCGAAACCCACATGGGCTGGGCCGCGCGGGGCCTCGGCGAAAGCATCGGCCTATCGCTCGACAGCTATCGGCGGGACGGCGATATGGCTCCGCTGAACCATGCGCTCAAGACGGCTTATGGCGAGGAGGTCTATGAGGCCGCCTTTGCCTCGATGACCGAAACCGAAGTGCTCGAAGCCGCCAGCAATGTGCGGAACGGGGTCCCGATCGCGACGCCGGTCTTTGACGGCGCCAAAGAGATGGACGTCAACGACGCGCTGCGCCGGGCCGGGTTCAATGAAAGCGGCCAGTCGCTCTTGTTCGATGGTCGCACGGGCGATCAGTTCGCACGGCCGGTAACCGTCGGTGTGAAATACCTCCTGAAACTGCACCACCTCGTGGATGACAAGATCCACGCCCGCTCCACCGGGCCATACTCCCTTGTCACCCAGCAGCCCCTGGGCGGTAAGGCCCAATTCGGCGGTCAGCGGTTCGGGGAGATGGAGGTCTGGGCGCTCGAAGCTTACGGCGCGGCTTACACCTTGCAAGAAATGCTCACCGTCAAATCAGACGATGTGGCAGGCCGGACCAAGGTCTATGAAAGCATCGTCAAAGGCGAAGACAACTTCGAGGCGGGCGTGCCCGAAAGCTTCAACGTTCTGGTCAAAGAGATCCGCTCTCTCGGCCTGAATGTTGAGTTGCTCGACGCGGAGGAGGCGGAGTGAGCCATTTTTCCCATCGGCATGGTTCGCCAGCCAGATCAGTGACTGCTTACGCCTTTAGCGTGCGCGAAATGCGCGCGCCCCTCCACGCCCAGCCGGTACCGAATGCGAGGATGACGTCATGAACCAAGAAGTGATGAACCCGTTTAACCCCGTCCAACCGATGAAGACGTTTGACGAGATCCGGATCTCGCTGGCGTCGCCGGAGCGGATCTTGTCCTGGTCTTTCGGCGAAATCCGCAAGCCTGAGA
>JBCBME010000508.1:0-1851 GCA_039822945.1 Pseudomonadota bacterium | reverse complement strand
GACGTTTGCGTCGCACTTCCTGTTTCCCTCGGTGCGGTGGTTCCTGCGGCGGCGGGCAGAGCGGCTGGTGGCGCGCCTCAATGAGCGGCTTGCCCGGCCCATCCAGCCCTTCAAGCTCGCGCGGCGCTACGACACGATCCAGCGGCTCATCTACGATCCCGTCGTGACCGAGGCGGTCGTGGCCCATGCCAAGGAGCGGGGCGTGCGCGAGGACGTCGCGTTCGAGGATGCGCGCCGCTATGCGCAGGAAATCGTGCCGAGCTTTTCCGCGCTCACTTATTTTAGCATTGGCATCCGGGCGGCGCGGTGGCTGGCCACGGCGATCTACACCGTGCGCACTGGCCCACGAAACCGCGAGATCATCTCGAGCTTGCCTGAAGATGCCACCATCATCTTTGTGATGAACCACCGCTCCAACATGGATTACGTGCTGGTGACCTATCTGGCCGGAGAGGACAGTGCGCTGAGCTACGCGGTGGGGGAATGGGCGCAGGTCTGGCCGATCTCGCGGCTCTTCCGGATGATGGGCGCATATTTCATCCGACGCCGCTCGCGCGGCGCGCTCTACCGGGCGGTGCTGGCGCGGTATGTTGATCTGGCGACGCGGTCGCGGGTGACACAGGCGATCTTTCCCGAAGGCGGGCTCAGCCTTGATGGGCAGCTCGCCAAGCCCAAGATGGGCCTTTTGAGCTATGCCGTGCAGACCTACCGCGAGGGCGGGGCGAATGTCGTCTTTGTGCCGGTGGCCATCAATTACGACCGCATCCTGGAGGATCGGGTGCTCATCGCCGCGGGCAAACGCGGGGACCGCCGCTTTGGTGCGAAGATCTCGGTCGTGGTGGGCTGGGTGCTGCACAAGGTGTGGCTGAGGATCCGAGGGACGTATCTGCGCTTTGGCACGGCAGCCGTCGTCTACGGGACCCCGGTGGAGATGGGGCGCTATGACGCCGAGCTCCCGCTCGATGATATCGCCGAGGATCTGATGTCGGAGGTGGCGCGCGCGATGCCGGTGCTCGGTGTTCCGCTCGTGGCGCTGGCGCTTGAGCAGCGCGAGGAGGTGACGGTCGACGATGTGCTCGCCCTTGCCGAGGGGGTCGAGATCCTGGGCGCCGGCGACACGCGCGCCGACATCGTGAGCTCTGCCATCAAGGCGCTTTTGGGCCGCGAATTGATCACTGAAACCGAACGCGGCTGGCGGGCCGTGGAGAGCGAACGCGATGTGCTCTCCTACTATGCGGGCTCGATCCGGCACATTGTGGCCCTCGAGGTGGCCCCGGAGACGGTGCCTTCCGACATCGGCTGAGTAATAAAATTACAATAACCAGCACTCAAATGTTGCTATGTTGCGTGTTGCGCGCTACCTCGCTGCGGGATGGCGGAGTGATTCTGCGCCGCAGCACCAGAGCGAGGATTTGATGATGGCACTCGACGCCCAGGACACAGTCTTTACCTACGACGCCCCGGAGAAGGACCTTTATGAGGTTGGTGAGATGCCGCCGATGGGGTTCGTGCCCAAGCAAATGTATGCGTGGACGATCCGCCGCGAGCGTCACGGTGAGCCCGATCAGGCCTTTGAGGTCGAGGTCGTGGACATCCCGGAGCTCGATTCCAACGACGTGCTGGTGCTCGTGATGGCTGCGGGCGTGAACTATAACGGCGTCTGGGCCGGTCTCGGCGTGCCGATCTCGCCCTTTGACGGCCATGGCGCGCCCTACCACATCGCAGGCTCGGATGCGTCGGGCATCGTTTGGGCGGTGGGTGACAAGGTCAAGCGCTGGAAGGTCGGCGACGAGGTGGTGATCCACTGCAACCAGGACGACGGCGACGATGAGCACTGCAACGGCGGCGACC
>JBCBME010000507.1:0-1852 GCA_039822945.1 Pseudomonadota bacterium | reverse complement strand
CAAGCACCCCTCGCGGTCGCGCAAGCTCCGCTCCTTCCTCGATCAGTAACGCAATCGCCCCGGGCGCGGGCTCGGGGCCTCCCCCTCATGGAGTGACCCATGTCTCTTCTGAAGCGTCTTTTTGGCGGTGGTGGCGAGGCGGCGGCGTCGCGCGCACCGGGCGAGGATCACGGCGGCTACACCATCTATGTGGAGCCTGCGAAGGTACCCGGCGGCTACCGCGTGGGCGCGCGCATCGAGAAGGGGGAGCAGGTTCACCAGATGATCCGCTCTGACGTGATCAGCTCTGAGGAGGAGGCGCGGACGACGTCGCTTCTCAAGGCCAAGCACCTGATCGATCAACAGGGCGACGACATCTTTTGAAGCCCGGACGGCCTTTGATCGCTGCCGCGTGACGGCAAAAATCCCCTGATTTCAGGCCTCTCGGCCCCAGATCACTCACCAAGAGCGCACGGCTACACACCAATATGTGCGCCATTGTGCATAGGGTTTCGGCGCGGGAGTTCCCATATCGGGCTCATCCGTCCACGACAGGTGCCCCATGAAAGCGCTTTTGACCCTTACCGCCCTATTCGCCGCCAGCGCCGCCTGCGCGACGCCGACCCCGCTCGACGAAATTCAGCGCCCGGTGGCCTTCACCGTGGCCCACACCATGGCCGATGTCCCCGCATTGCCGCTCTCGAACGTGGCAGAAACCGGGGTCTGTGCGATCAACCTCGATCCGCTGCCTGAGGTGCTGACGCTTCACCTCGGCGATGATCCGAAGACCCAGCTGGCTTTCTGCGTCATCGAGTAAGTGCCGGTTACCGAACTTACCATTCCCACTGCGGGCGCGGGTCTCACAGAGATCACCGCGCCCGTTGCGCGTTGGCTGCGCGGGCAGGGGGGTGATGGCCTGCTCACGGTCTTTGTGCGCCACACCTCCTGCTCCCTCCTCATCCAGGAGAATGCTGATCCCGATGTGCGCACCGATCTCGGCGCCTTTTTCGCGCGGCTCGTGCCGGATGCGGATGATCCGGCGATGGCCTACCTGACCCACACGATCGAGGGGCCCGATGACATGCCCGCCCACATCAAGGCGGCGCTTTTGCCGGTATCTTTGTCGATTCCTGTGATCTCCGGCGCTCCGGCCCTGGGCACGTGGCAGGGCCTCTACCTCTTTGAGCATCGTGCCCGGCCGCACCGGCGCCGCGTGGCGCTCCATTTCGCGCCGGACCCCACATCAAGTGGCTGAATTTGCCCACTACCCAAACTGTTGGAGAGCCCCTATAGTGCCTGTGGATAAGAGGGGTCAAACCCCCAGAGGCAGGAAGTGAGGGACCGATGCGCTGCCCATTTTGCGGAAATGTGGACACCCAGGTGAAAGACAGCCGCCCGGCTGAAGACCACGCCGCGATCCGTCGGCGCCGCTTTTGCCCGGCCTGCGGGGGCCGCTTCACCACCTATGAGCGCGTGCAGCTGCGTGACCTGACGGTTGTCAAAACCAATGGCCGCCGTGAAGATTTCGATCGCGACAAGCTCGAACGCTCGGTGCGCATCGCCCTGCAAAAGCGCCCGATTGAGCCCGAGCGGATCGACCAGATGATCTCTGGCCTCGTGCGCCGCCTCGAGAGCATGGGTGAGACCGACATCCCCTCCAAGACCATCGGGGAAATCGTCATGGAGGCGCTGCAGCGCATCGACACCGTCGCCTACGTGCGGTTTGCCAGTGTTTACAAGAACTTCCAGGCCGCTGATGATTTCGATAAATTCGTCAGTGAATTGCGCCCAGGGTCCGTGCCAGAAGAGTGACCTGGACGGCGCAGGACCACCGTTTCATGGATATGGCCCTGGCGTTGGGGCGTCGGGGGCT
>JBCBME010000506.1:0-1857 GCA_039822945.1 Pseudomonadota bacterium | reverse complement strand
TGCTCATGGGCACATCCGGGGATGATGCCATGGCCGATGCCGCGCTTGCGGCCGGGGCGGATGGCTTTCTGCCGAAGCCCATCGCCTCGATCACCGCCTTTCAGGCTGCGATCCTGTCCCATCTGCCGCCCGAGGAACGCCCCTCCGGCCCCCGCGCGATCCTCGAGGATGAGATCGCGCCCGACACGATCGCCTATCACGATGACCTTGCCCACGCACTTGACGCGCTCAAGGAGGGAGAGGTGGCCTATGTCGGGCAGTTTCTCGAAGGGGTGGCGCGCCATGCGGGCGACGACGTGCTGGTGGAACAAGCGCAGCAGCTCGGCCTTGCGCCGGAGAATGACGATCTCGTGCTTGAGACCCGCGGTGTGATCAAGGCGCGGATGGGTCCGCGCATGGCCGTCTGACGCGGATCAGAGGGCAGGATCGGAGCTAACGCGCACGAGACGCGTGAGATCAGACAGGCGTTCCTTTTGCTGACCATCGGCTGTGAAATTGTCGGGCGACAACCAAAACCGGTACGCGTCCGAAAGCGCGGGCCAGTCGGTATCGGTGACGGCAAACCACGCGGTGTCGCGGTTGCGGCCCTTTTCAATCCGGTGCTGGCGGAAGATCCCCTCATAGGAAAAGCCGAGCCGCTGAGCCGCGCGCCGGGACGCGAGATTGGCGGCATGGCATTTCCATTCGTAGCGCCGGTAGCCGTTGGCGAAGGCCCAGCGCATCATCAGCACCATCGCCTCCGTGGCCGCGAGGCTTTTCTGGAGCGCGGGCGAGAAGGTGATGCCGCCGACTTCGATGACGCCGTGATCGGGCGTGATGCGCAGATAGGCGGCCTTCCCCAGAGCGTGCCCCGTGAGCGGATCGCAGATGGCGTAGTAGCTCCAGTCCGGCTGCGCGCAGAGCTGCGTCATCTCCCGGCGGAAGGCCGTGGCGGAGCTGAACGGGCCCCACGGCATGTAAGTCCAGAGGTGGTCATGGCCCGCGCAGGCCTCGAACAGGCGCGCGGCATGGGCCGCGGGCGAAAAGGTCTCAAGGCGCGTGAAACGGCCCTCGAGCACGGCACCGGCGGGGCGCTTGGCCGCGCTCCACCCCTCCACAATACGACGCGAAGTTGGCTCTGAAATGCCCCTGACCTCCCACAATGCGGCCACATTCGCCGCCTACTCCAAACTCATCACCAGCTATTGGGAGGAGATTGACATGCTTGCAAGGATTTCGACCCAACTGAGCGAGACCCGCATGGGCCGCACGGCCGATTGGGCTGTCCTCACGCTTGGCGTGCTGATGCTGACAACGGCGATTTTGGGCACATTGATGACGACTGACGTGACGGTGCAGACCGATGTGGCCGTCGCCGAGGACACCGCCACGCTTTAAAGCAAAAGCCCCGGATCCTCGCCCAGATCGAGGCCTGGGAAAATCACCCGCTCCAAATCGCCGGATGACACACCAAACATCGCGCGCATGATGTGCCCGGCATAGGCGCGGATATCGCGCGTGGGCATGAGATCGCGACCGGCGTAGAGATCGCTTTCATCCAGCCCGGGCCAGCCGCCGAAGGTCTGCCCGCCCTGGAGTGCCCCACCAGCCATGAGCATCGCGCCGCCCGTGCCGTGATCTGTCCCGCGGTTGCCGTTGACGCGCGCGGTGCGTCCGAACTCTGTCATCACGAGCACTGCTGTTTTGCCCCAGATGGGCCCGAGCCCGGCCTTCAGCGTCAGGATCGTGGTGGCAAGCTGGCCGAGCCCTCGATTGAGCGCGGCGCTCTGGCCCGAATGGGCCACATCCGAGCCCGCGCCGCCGCCCACGGCGATGAGCGATTTCGCATAGCGGCGGTAGGTCTCTGTGAAGCCCGCC
>JBCBME010000505.1:0-1859 GCA_039822945.1 Pseudomonadota bacterium | reverse complement strand
AGTCGGAGCGGGTGTCGCGGAACTCTCCGCCTCTTTCGCACTCGCCATCGAGATGGGCGCCCGGCTCGAAGACATAGCGGAGACGATCCACGCCCATCCGACGCAGTCAGAGGCGTTCCAAGAGACCGCCTTGCGGTCACTTGGACACGGGCTGCACCTGTAGGTCGGCCCTCCTAGTAGACATCCTTGAGGTAGCGGCCTTGCCGGCGGAGCTGGGCAAGCCGGTCGCCCGCATAGCGCACATCCATGCTCCCGTACTGTGAAATGACCTCTATGAGTGCGGCCTCGACATCGGGGGCCATCGCCTTGGCATCGCCGCAGACGTAAATGTACGCCCCGGCCTCGATCGCGGCAAAAAGAGCCTCGCCCCGTGCCTCGATGAGATGGCTGACATAGACCTTTTCGGTCTGGTCTCGCGAAAAGGCGAGCTCAAGATGGGTCAGTGCGCCAGAGGCCTGGAACGCGGCGAGCTCCGCTTCATAGCAATGGTCCGTTGAGCGATTGCGGTCACCGGTGAAGAGCCACGTCTCTCCGGTTGCGTCAGCGGCCTTGCGCTCTTCCAGAAATCCGAGAAACGGCGCAACGCCTGTGCCCGGGCCGATCATGATCATTGGCGTATCGCCCGATGGGGGCACGCGAAACCGCTTGTTGGGCACTATGAAGAGCCCCGCGGTTTCGCCCAGCTCGAGGCGGTCGGCAAGGAACGTCGAGCAAACGCCGCCATAGCTTCTCAGGTCCCTCTCCCACCGAACAGCCGCGACTGTGAGATGGATCTCGTCGGGATGCGTCACAGGGCTTGAGGCGATTGAATATGCGCGATGCTGGAGCGGGCTTAACAGAGGCAACAGCACTTCGGGCGACACCACGAGGCGCGGGTCGATGTTGAGGACGTCAAGCACATCCATGCCCCAGAAATACGCGTCTTGCTCCTCCCGGCTTTCCATCGCCGCAGCAAGATCAGGATCAGCCACGACAGCGGCGACCCCTTCGATGAGGGCCTTTGAGGGCGTGAGGATCTCGAGGCGGCTGGTGAGGAGATCACCCAACCGCTCGTCGTATCCCTCGACCCGTGTCACCCAAGTCTTGTTTAGGCGCTGGAGGATCGCACGCACGAGATCGGGATCATTTTGCGGCAGAATGCCGACGCAATCCCCCGCAGAATAGGAGAGACCTGATCCCTCGATGGACACCACGAGGTGCCGGACTTCCTTGGTGGAGCCCGTGCCCGACAGCACGCGGTTCTCTACGATCTTGGAGGGAAAGGGATTGGTCCGCGACCACGCCTTTTCTTCAACATCCAAGCCTTCTTCGACGACGACCTCGACGCCTTCTCGCGCCACGGGTATTGCGCGGTCGATCCAAGCCTCGGCGTCTTTCTCGTAGTTGAGATCGCAATCCACTCGGTCGACACGGCGGGTGGCACCGCAGGCCTCCAGCATGGCATCAATGTCTTTGCCCGCTTGGCAGAATTGCTCATAGGCGGTGTCGCCCAAAGCGAGCACGCCGTACTGTAGGCCCTGTAAAACCGGGGGAGCTGCCTCGATCTCATCCCAGAACATCTCTGCGTTGAAGGGCATTTCGCCCTCGCCATACGTCGAGACGACAATCAGGACATCGTCCATGTCGGCGAGCTCTTCCATGGACACGTGGTCAAGCTCGCAAATGTTGACATCATGGCCGCGTGAACGGGCAAGCTTTGCGGCGGAGCGGGCCACGTTTTCAGCGGTGCCGGTGACGGAGCCGAATAAGATGTTCATGGCGCTCTCCCCAAGCGGACAGGTGGGGGGCCACGGCTATCTGGCTGTGTGGCCTGCCTTATTGTAAAGCACAGGCGGAAATTAGTGTAAACTCAAACTGAC